>JAHHHE010000062.1 GCA_019359535.1 Gloeocapsa sp. UFS-A4-WI-NPMV-4B04 | reverse complement strand
GCGTAGAACGATCTGCTTCTCTAAGTCTGAAGTAATGCATGATATCGTCATTGGATTGTACATTAATCGCTACGAGTTTGGTTTACCAGTCTAATTGCCTCATCAATATATGTAAAACATTACCCAATGTAGAACTTGGTTTTTCAGGAAACAACTGTTACATCTACATCAAGACATTAGCTATTTTAGGTGCAGACTAACTAAAGAGTGCATTGTGGCTTTTTGGTGATTAAGCGCGATCGCCAATAGAATAATTGATTGTCAGCAACTGTAGCAATTAGCTTTTAAGATTGTGAGGTTTGAAGTTAAATTCTTTAGATAACTTCACTAGATTAGCAGGAGTGAGTCAGACTGACCGCTAGTAGCTTACTATGGTTGATTTTGAGCAATTACAAGCAAGTATTGAGTACCAGTGTCAAAATAACCTGAATTTATATGATTCTCCTTCAGGCGATCGCTTGGCAACTCAAGCAGCAGCTGGACGGCATTTGCGTGTTTTGTCATTACCAGAAAATTCAGATGCTGTCTCTGTGTGTTTGTGTGAGGATGGTTATCCCGGTTGGCTGTCACTGGCAGATATTAGGGAATTAGAAATAGCTACCACTTCTTATCACGCGATCGCACTTTCGGAAGCTGAAATTAGCACCCGAATACCAGAGGTAATTACATTTACCCAAAAGGCAATGCAAGTGCCGAATTATTATCTTTGGGGTGGTACTGTGAAACCAAATTACGATTGTTCGGGATTGATGCAAGCTGCGTTTGCTGATTCGGGAATTTGGTTGCCACGCGACGCTTATCAGCAAGAAGCTTTTACTCAGTTAATTGCGATAGAGGATGTGCTACCTGGAGATTTGGTATTTTTTGGTGTTCAAAAAGCAACTCATGTAGGACTGTATTTAGGAGACGGGCGTTATATCCATAGTTCTGGTCAACAAATGGGTCGTAATGGGATTGCAATTGATCGACTTTCGGAACAGGGAGATGAGATTAGTCAGTCATATTACCGACAGCTGCGTTGTTATGGCAGAGTTGTGAAGAGTTACGAACCCAATTAGGGTTCAGAGGTTAGGGGAAGAATGTATGCAATTGAGTTCTTCCACTATTCATAATTCAAGTGGTGTGAGGTAGTAAATGTTATCTGAACAAATTGCAAGGCAGCATCAGGCATCTGTTGGAAAGATATTAGATGTTTCAGTAGTTGTGCCAGTTTATAACGAAGTAGAGAGTTTGCCGCATTTGATTGAGGCGATCGCTAATGCCTTAAGTGCAACTGGATTGAGTTATGAAATCATCTGTGTGGATGATGGTTCTAAAGACGGTTCAGACCAACTTCTCAAGCAACAAGCTCAAATTCGTACAGACTTAAAAGCTGTCCTCCTGCGTCGCAACTATGGTCAAACTGCTGCAATGGCGGCTGGATTTAACTATGGCAGAGGCAAAGCTATTGTTACTTTAGATGGCGACCTTCAAAACGATCCTGCTGATATTCCCCTACTGCTTGCCAAGCTAGAAGAAGGTTATGACTTAGTAAGTGGTTGGCGACAGAAGCGCCAAGATGCCGCATTAACTCGGTTACTGCCATCTAAGATTGCCAACTGGCTGATTGGGCGAATTACAAGCGTAAAATTGCATGATTACGGGTGTTCACTCAAGGCGTATCGGTCGGAACTGGTAGCAGACATGAATTTATACGGAGAGTTGCACCGATTTTTACCAGCTTTGGCATTTATTGAAGGAGCGAGAATTGCCGAACTTCCAGTACGCCACCATGCGCGTCGCTATGGTCAAAGTAAGTACGGACTGTGGCGAACTTTCCGGGTGTTGATGGATTTATTCACGATTTCGTTTATGAAGACTTTTTTAACACGCCCGATGCACGTATTTGGGCTGTTTGGCTTGCTTTCGATGATTTCAGGTACTCTGTTAGGACTTTACTTAACTTTCTTAAAACTTGGTCTAGGTCAAAGTATTGGTAATCGTCCGTTGTTGATTTTAGCAGTTCTCCTGTTGGTGACTGGAGTGCAGCTATTTAGTTTTGGGTTGTTGGCAGAGTTGCTGATGCGTACTTACCACGAATCTCAAGGTCGCCCTATCTATCGTGTGCGAGAGGTTATCGGGCAAAATGTTAATTAAAGTAACAATAGGAGTAGTAAAGTAAATAATTAATTTCAACCTTGAACTTTTTTCGCACACTTGATGCCCAACTGCGGCGTAAATTGCTGGTTTTATTTACCGCAGGTCTATTATTTTGGTCTAGTTTAGCTTCGTTATTACCAACACTACCGCTCTACATTGAGGAGGTAGGTGCAACAAGACAGCAAATTGGTGTAGTAATGGGCTGTTTTGCGATTGGACTATTACTGTTTCGGCCCTTAGTTGGACGTTTAGCAGATCAACACAGCCGCAAAATTGTTTTACTGATTGGTATGAGTGTTGTAGCGATCGCACCTTTGGGATATTTGATCGTAAAGTCAGTTGGACTATTGATGGTAATTCGTGCCTTTCACGGCATTTCTATTGCCGCTTTTGCTACAGGATACAGTGCTTTAGTTGCGGACATTGCGCCTTCTGAAAAACGCGGTGAAGTCATTGGTTATATGAGTCTAGTAAATCCAATTGGGATGGCGACAGGGCCAGCCCTGGGCGGGTTTCTCCAGGCTGAAGTCGGTTACGCTGCCTTATTTCTGCTATCCTCTGGACTAGGCTTTATCGGGCTATTGTGTACTTCTAGGATCATTAATCCGCGAGTTGGATCAGGTCAACTTCAAAGTGACGCTACCTCAAACAAATTTTGGCAATTGCTAGCTACTCCACGCATTCGGGTTCCAGCTTTAGTGCTATTGATGGTTGGTTTGGCTTTTGGGGCATTGAGTACCTTTGTGCCGTTGTTTATTAGATCATCTGGGGTGGATTTGAATGCAGGTTTGTTTTACACAGCAGCAGCTGTCGCTTCTTTCAGTGTAAGACTCATTACAGGTCGCGCCTCCGATCGCTACGGTCGTGGTCTATTTATCACTATCAGCCTGTTTTTGTACACTCTAGCAATGCTGATGATTTGGACAGCTAACAGCCCCGTTACTTTCTTAATGGCGGCAGCGATCGAGGGCGCTGGTGCTGGTATATTGATTCCCATGATTGCAGCTATGATGGCAGATCGATCGCTGCCTCACGAGCGAGGGCGGTTATTCGGTCTATGTATGGTTGGGTTTGATGTTGGAATTGCGATCGCTGGCCCTGTTCTCGGTGCTATTGCTGAACAAGTCGGCTACCGCAATATCTTTGGCTTTGCTAGCGGCTTAACTTTCCTAGCAATCATTATCTTTGTTACTCAATCCAGCAAAGATTTACCGCATTCTTTCCGCTTTGCCCTTGGTCGTGGTGAGGATGTCTACGCTTTAGACAACGCTAGTTAAATGAAGGTTTTACACTACAAAAAGTTATGAGTTATTCAGTAGCTGACTTAAAATCAACACTCAAAACTCATAACTATTAAGGACGGGCTAGGAGGGATTCGAACCCCCGACACCGTGGTCCGTAGCCACGTGCTCTAGTCCACTGAGCTACAAGCCCTTGCAAGAACTTTATATTATCACACTGTTGTAGTGAAATGACACAAAATTTTCAATCTGCATCCACAAATTTAACTCATTTGGATCAACTGGGGCAAGCTCAGATGGTTGATGTTTCTGCCAAAGTGGCTACTATCCGTGAAGCAGTAGCCGTTGGGAGTGTGCGAATGCTACCAGAAACCTTCGCAGCGATTCAAGCAGGTAATGTGCCTAAAGGTGATGTTTTGGGAACTGCAAGGCTAGCTGGAATTATGGCAGCCAAGCAGACATCAGCATTGATTCCTCTGTGTCATCCCTTACCTTTACAAAAAGTAGAAGTTCAGATTACACCTGATCCACAACTACCTGGTTATCAAATTGCAGCAAAAGTTAAAACTAAAGCAGAAACCGGAGTTGAAATGGAAGCACTAACGGCTGTTTCTATTGCAGCGCTTACACTATACGATATGGCAAAAGCTCTAGAGAAGTCGATTCAAATTGAAGCTATCCACTTAGTAAGTAAAACTGGGGGTAAATCTGGTGAATACTTTCGGCAAGAAGATAATTTACCTATTGCTAGTGATCCGTAAATTTTGGTCTACTCAACCAGTTACCTTTTTAATTAGCAATAAATTGTCTCTTTGTGAAGGATGAAAGTTGTTTTTAGAATAATCTAAAGAGTTTTTTAATGCTCTAAACATAAATTTGTCTTTAGTTAACCAAAACTGGCTCATTTGTTGCAAAACTTTTTTATCTAACAGCTTTTTGTCTTGATATAACAACATAATTAAACCTAAATTAAGAAATCCCAAAACTAAAAGATGGGATATGAGCATACCTATTATGCGAAGTAGGTAACTATTGCTTTTATACTGAAAAACATCATACGCCACAGACTTATGTTCAATTTCCTCTACACAATGCCATTCAAAGAGATTTTTTAGATTCGGTTCAGCTTGTGCAAAAAATTCTGTTTCCAAAACGAATTCAGCAAATAGAGTTGTAATGTGTTCGCAAGCAGCGATAATAGCTAAATTTAAATTAATACTTAATCGGCGTTCTAAAGTATTGAAAAGAATAAATCGTACAAACCGAATATATATGTCAATTTTGTAACCTTGCAGACGTAAATTGTCCCAAAGTTTCATATGCTGAATCGAATGCTGCCCTTCCTGACCTATGAATGCTCGAACTTCTTGTTTAAGCTGAGGATTTTTAATCTGCTTTAGCTGTCGTCCGACATTCCGAATCATATATTGTTCGCCATCGGGCAAGAAAAGTGTGAAGCTATTAAACAAATGTGTTTTAAAAGGACTATTTCCAAACCAGTACCTGTCGATCTGCTTTGGAAAATCAAAATTAATCCGCCGTACTTCTATGTGAGGCGCAGTTCTTTGAGTCATTTCCCTTGAACTTCCAACAACATCATTGAAAAAGTTACGCGAGTGCTACCATAGGATTGCTATGGTATTTAATAACTTAATAATAAGAAATTTATTTGATACTTTTGGTAAAGCTTTTCAAACCTTAAAAATTTTTGTAAAAGTTCTCTATAAATGTAATCACAAAAGTCAGGCGTAGGGTTGTATAGCAAGGTTGTAGGATGCTGCTTAAAGAAAGGCTTACAATTAAGCTAGGCTGCTATTTAGCCTTAACAGTTTGTAATTTAAAGTTTTTAATCTATGCCTCCTCGTTGGCCTCGCAAACCAGATCGGAAAGATCCCGCTTATCGTAAGTTAGACGATCGCATGAATTTTGCTGTCCATGCACTTTTTGCTGCTTTGTGCAATTCTGGGCTATGGTTCTTCCATAATTTGCGTTCAACTTCTTGGGATTGGCTACCTTGGATAACAGCTAGCTGGGTAACTGTATTACTGGTGCATCTAATTTATATAAGTGCGATCGCCGACTATTCTGATTTAGGATCTCAGGAGACACCACCAAAATCAACCTAAAGACGGCAGTGGATACAGCTAAAGCAATTAAGCAATAGTTTTAAACAGGTATACAGGGTTATCTATCATGGCAAGACACAATACTACAGAAATACTTGAAGCGCTCGCGTCGGAAATTGGCGAAGAAGTATACATGGATATCGCTAAGTGGCATCTGCGGTTATCAGATGCTCATTTACATACTGTCGTTGCCGAACAGTTGTATCCTATGCTTACCTCTAATTCCCTAGACGAAGACAAAGTTCTTCAAGTCTTGCGAAATATCCCAATTAAAATTGGCGGCGGTAAACGGGAAATTCCTTTACTCGATTTACTACCCATGCAGTGCCAAGTTAATCTAATGGACATTCTGGAAAAATATCAGCGTGGGATGTAAGAGGGACTAGGGTTAACAAAACTAGCTATTGTCTTTGCGTGTGACTCAGCACTAGCTACTGAAACTTATTTAATAAAGCGTTGACGTAAGCGAGAGACAAAAATATCAACTTCTGGTAATCTCATCTGGGCTGTAATCAAGGCAAAAACTCCGATGCCTACTAGCCCAGATAAACATAGCTGTAGCAGTTGCACTAGCAATCCTTCGTTACCCAAAATCTGTTGACAACCCCAAAGAGTACCCCAACTAACTATACCAGCCACAAAGCTACTACCAGTTAAACCCAGAATCGGCAAACTCCACTCACGCCATGGCAAACCGTTGAGCTTGCGATCTAGTAACCAGAATAAAATCACGATTGAGGTTACATTTACAGCCACAGTTGCCATTACTAAACCGGGTGCGCCGAATGGTTTAACTAAAATATACGCTAACAGCGTGTTGAGAACGATATTCACCATGCTGACGCGAAACGGTGTATTACCATCGCCTAAAGCATAAAATACCCGCACCAAAACATCGCGCCCTAAGTAAACAAACATCCCAAAGCCGTTTACTACGAGAAGCGAGGCTACTAGCCCAGAAGCCGCCTGATCAAATGCTCCGCGCTCATATACCACGCGAACAATTGGCACTGCTAAAGCAATCATAATTGCTCCCAAAGGCAGCATCGTAATTCCAGTTAGCAGCAAACCCTGACGAATCCTGCCTTTGAGTTCAGGCCAATCATTTGGGTCAGCTAGTCGGGAAAAAATTGGTAACATTGGCACTAAAATTACATTGGAAATGATGCCCAATGGAGTTTGCACCAACATAGTTGTGTATTGCAATGCGGCAGCAGCTTGGGGAATATAGGAAGCTAAAATCAGAATAATGAAAAAATTGATTTGGATCATCCCCGACGAAAATGTCGCTGGTCCCATAATTTTCATTACTTGTTGTACACCAGGGTGGTTAAAATCAAGTCGCAGGCGTAACGTACCCATACCCGATCGCCACTGCGCCGGAACTTGGACTAACCACTGTAAAATTGCTCCTGCTAAAGTTCCCCAAGCCAAAATTTGCCCACCAAGTAAGGCATTTTGGGGAGTAGTGATTTTAGCGCCAAGTTGACTCGCTAAGATGCCAAGCCCGATAATTACCGTAATACTGGAAAATAAGGGGCTAACAGAAGGTAGCCAATATTGATTAGCGGCGTTAAGTGTACCGAAGCCAATACCGATTAGTCCTGCTAGAAGTGCCATCGGAGCCATGATCTGGAGTTGCTGGATGGCGATCTCTCTTACTTGTAAACCGTGAGCAGTTTGATTTAGCCCTGGGGCGAGTAAGTCAATAATTCCAGGGGCAAAGAAAATTAGGGCGATCGTTAGCAGTAGTAGCAAGCCACCGACAAGAGTTGTAACGGTTTCGACTATGGGAGCCGCTTCTTGTTTCTGACGCTTGGCTAAGACACTGACAATGGCGCTATGGAAAGGGCCATTGATCCCGCCTAGTAATATTAATAAAAAGCCAGGGATGTTGTAGGCATAATTGTAGGCATCAGCAACTACACCTACACCAAAGGCAGCTGCGATCGCTTGTTGGCGAACTAAACCAAAGATTTTACTAATTAAGGTTGCAACTGCAACAATTCCCGCAATTCCAGCAAGAGATCGAGAAGGCTTCTGTTGTTTCGACACAAATGTTTAAAAATATCTCAAACTCATAACATTTAACCCTGAATTTAGTAACTCTCGTCAAAAATAGGGAGTAGAGGAGCTGGGGAGTAGATTCCCCGTGTCCCCGTTGTCCTTTTTCAATCAAGTTCACATCAGATGCAGTGGATCAACATCAATTGTGAGGCTGACAGACGTGGGGCAAAGCGATCGCACATAATTCCAATCTGGTAACTGAGGCAATTGATCAGGCGCAAATTTAAGTAACATTTGCCAGCGATACCGATTAGCTACCCGCAAGATACTAGCAGGAGCTGGCCCTAATATCTCATACCCAGACGTAGCAGGATTGTTTAACTGCGTTGCTAGCATTTGGGCAGTATTTTGAACTTCAGCCGCATCAGTGCTGCTTAGGCGTAACAAAATCAATCGCCCATAAGGAGGATAGTTCAATGCGGCTCGTTGTTCTAATTCTGATTGAGTGAATGACCCGTACTCGTGCTGTTGCACTGCTTGAATTACTGGATGCTCTGGCGAGTAAGTTTGGACAATCACCCGCCCTGGATCATCACCTCGACCAGCACGACCAGCTACTTGAGTTAAAGTTTGAAAAGCCCGCTCTGAGGCTCGGTAATCGGCTAAATTCAGCAATCCATCAGCCGCCACAACGCCCACAAGAGTTACTTGCGGCAGATCCAGCCCTTTAGTAAGCATTTGAGTACCTACCAATAAATCAGCTTCCTTATTAGCAAAGCGTGTTAGTAGCGTCCGGTGCGAACCCTTGGTGCGTGTCGTATCGCTATCAAATCGAATTAGGCGCAATTGGGGAAACTGCTGTACTAATTCTTGGGCGATACGCTGAGTGCCACTGCCAAAGAATTTTAAGTAAGGAGAACTGCACTCAGGACAATTTCGCGGATGCGATCGCCCAAAATTACAGTAATGACACCGCAGTAGTTCAGGCGCTCCTGCTTCAACGTGGTGATAGGACAAAGAGACATCACAGTTAGGGCATCCAAGCACATACCCACAACTGCGACAAGAAACAAACGTACTGTGTCCCCGCCGATGGATAAATAGAATTCCCTGTTGTTCGCGTTCTTGTAGCTGTTTCAAGGCTTCTTGAAGCGATCGGCTAAAAATCGAGCGATTGCCTTGCTGTAACTCCTGCCGCATATCCACTACTTCTACAGGCGGCATAGGACGCGATTGGATGCGTTCTGGCAGCGACAAGTAATGAGTGTTAAGTGCTGAGTGCTGAGTTGGAAATTCTCCCCTGCTCCTCTGCTCCTCCGCTCCTCTGCTCCCCTGCTCCTCTCCTCCCTGACCCCTAATCTTCACCCACGTCTCTAACGAAGGAGTAGCCGAACCTAAAACTAAGGGACAATTTTCTAATTGGGCTCTCCACTGGGCAACAGTACGAGCATGATAAGTAGGAATTGGCGAGTCTTGTTTGAAACTACCGTCATGTTCTTCATCTAAGATTATTAGGCTCAATTGCGGCAAGGGGGCAAATACAGCAGAGCGAGTACCAATTACTACTTGGGGTTCTCCAGTCAGCATTTGCCGCCAAGTATCGTAGCGTTCGCCGTCGGAAAGGGCGCTGTGATAGACAGATACTTTATTACCGAATCGAGCGCGGAAACGGTCGGTAAGTTGAGGAGTCAGACCAATTTCGGGGACTAAAACGAGGGCTGACTTACCTTGCTGAAGGAGAGGAGCGATCGCTTGTAAATATACCTCTGTTTTCCCTGAACCTGTTACCCCATGCAACAGCACTTGTGCAAATCCAGTTAGCTGGTTAATTGTTGCTAGCGCCTGTTGTTGGGCAACTGTCAATGACTTAGCCTGATCACCTACCATGACTGGCCCATTGTCTGTCCGCAACACTTCCCGCTCTTGAATTACGATGTACCCCTTTTGTTCTAGCGCCTTGATTGTTGAAGAACTTGTGCTACAAACCTGCAATAATTCACTCAGCCACATATCACCGCCACGTCGCCGCAGCACTTCCAAAATTTCCCGTTGGCGAGGAGTTAGATCACGCTCAAAGCCACTACCTACCAATGTCACCGCTTTCTGAAGTTTTGGGCGAGTCAGTCGGGGAGGTTCTAAGTAACTTTCTACCAATGAAGAGCGCAACAACTCCCGTAATCCTCGGCTAGCTGCTCTAACTTGACGTTGGAGGTACAAGAAGCTATAGTCGCCCGATGTTTGAGCTTGTAGCAATTCCAAAATTTGACGCGCGGCTGGACTCAAGAAAGCATCAGCACCGGATGGAATCTTGAAGCTCTCCTGCTCCCCTGCTCCCCTGCTCCTCTGCTCCCCTGCTCCTCTCTCCCCTCCATCCCCAGAGGGGGCCCCGAGCCTCCCCTGCTCCCCTGCTCCTTGCTTGAGGCGAATCCGACGCTGCGATCGCCCCAATAATCCTGGTGGTAAAGCAACACGGATTACTTGAATCAGAGGCGTGTAGTAATATTGACTAACTCGATTCAGTAATTCCCAGTAAGCAGACGGGAAAAAACCCACGCTTACCACATCTTCAATATCCTTAATTTTTTCTGGTGCTAAATGATCTGGCGGCTGATCGACTAAGCGAATTGCGATCGCTCCCACCTGTTGCGATCCAAACGGCACACTTAAAATATCCCCTGGTTGCACTTCTAACTCATTTGGCAACCTATAAGTGTATATTCCCTGACCTGGACAGTCTACTAACACTTCAATCCATCTTGCCCTAGTCGAACTGGATTGGTAGGATGCTACAGGTTCAGCTACCACAACAGAAGACGTATCCAAACTAGCAATATACATATTGTGATACCTTTAACAGTAAGCAAACTACGCGCTCTGGAACTGTGGTAGTTCTAGACATAAATCACTGCACTTATTGACACACTGCTGAGTCAGGGCGCTACATCCCTGTTTTTGATATTAAGCTAACCAAACACTTAATAAAGTTAATATTTTATACCAGTTAATTATAACGAGCAGGAATAGCTCAATATTTTAATGAAGTTTATTTAGTGATTAATTATCTAATGTAAAAATGAGATGTGTTGCTTAATACTCAAATTTAATTTCCTACTACATATTGAATAGAAACTACTTTATTTCTATTGGTAGAGAGTAAAAATTTTAGCTCTATGCGATTCTATTTCTAGGACAAAAATCTTTTAAAGAGAACTTGTCCCGATGGGAAAATAATGGTGGCGATATTCTAACTTCAACGCTACCCCCTTAATTAATCTATAAAAGTAAGCTATCCTAAATACCAAAAGTAGATAAAGCAATTGAAGAACTCAATAGCTACAACACATATATTAAATCATAGCCTCAAACAATATACGCTGGAAATTTTATAATTTCTACCAAGCCTAAGAGACTAATAAATTTAGCTTATTAAAATCAAAGTTGCTAAAAAAAATATGCAAATTAATCAATATTGAACTAAGCATTGAACTAAGCTAAGTTAGACATAAGTTCGACACAACATAGATAAAGAATAAGTTAACCTTAAAAGGATTTCAGGCTATATTGAGAGTTGAGTAATCACCAATTTAATCCACCATCTTTCAAAGATTATAGACAGATAAATCTTCCTGCCAAGACGTTGAATTACCCCGCCCTAAACTAATACTTAACTATGAATATTGCTGAATTAGACGTAATTGAGATCCTGTTACCGACAGCAGAATCCAGTGATGCCAGTATTACTGATTTAGAAGAACCATCGCTCGATAGTTTAGAAGCGGCTGTAGAAGAATTATCTTCAGAGGTAGAAAATCTCGAATTAGAAAGAGATGGAGATGAATTAGCAGCAGCAAGACCTTCAGGATATCGAAAACTGAAATCAGACGATGCTGTGGGAGCATTTTTTAAAGAAATGGCGCGTTATCCCCTCCTTAAACCTGATGAAGAGTTGGAGTTAGCGCATCGTGTCCGATTTTTAATAGAAATAGAGGAACTTCAAAAACGCTTGCAAAGTGAACTAAATCGTCAACCTAGCAAGGTAGAAGTCACAGCATTAATAGGACTATCAGAACGTCAATTGGAACAGCGCTTGTATCAAGGTCGGGTAGCAAAGCGTAAGATGATTCGTTCCAATTTGAGATTGGTAGTATCAATCGCTAAAAGATACTTAAATCGAGGCGTACAGTTTCTGGATTTAATTCAAGAAGGAGCGATGGGTCTAAATCGCGCCGCCGAAAAGTTTGACCCAGATAAAGGTTATAAATTTTCGACTTATGCTTATTGGTGGATTAGACAAGCAATTACACGGGCGATCGCTAATGATGCGCGGACAATTCGCTTACCAATCCATATTGTCGAGAAGCTAAATAAACTTAAAAAAGTCCAACGGGAACTGAAACAACAACTGCGCCGTAATCCTTCTGAAAATGAAGTAGCCGCAGCATTAGAAATTTCACCTGAACAATTACGTCAACTACAACAACTCCGACGTAAATCACTTTCACTTAATCACCGTGTTGGGAAAGAAGAAGACACCGAACTTGTAGATTTGCTAGAAGATGAAGATGGTCAATCTCCTGAACAGCAGATGAGTGAAACCATGATGCGTCAAGAGATTTGGGACGTACTAAGTGATGTGTTGACTCCACGAGAAAAAGATGTAATTTCTCTACGGTATGGTCTGACTACGAGTGAGCCTTGTACTCTAGAGCAAGTAGGCTGTATGTTCAATCTTTCTCGTGAACGAGTACGGCAAATTCAAAGTAAAGCAATGCGGAAACTGCGACGACCTCAAATAGCTAAACGCTTAAAAGGTTGGCTAATTTGAACAAAGAAGGGAGCGAGGAGTAGGTAAGTTGCGGTAAGCTAGGGCGAGTCAGGAGTTTTTTTGTAACCTCTTTTACTACCGCCTGTGACTTCCACTTATGCGATCGCTTCTGGGTTTCGGCTGCGTTCCGCCACCCCAGATGATGTACCAGTGCTATTTAGTTTGATTCAAGCGCTAGCTGAGTATGAAAAGCTAGCTCACGCTGTTACTGGTAATGCAAATGATTTGAAGGAGCATTTATTTGGTTCTCGACCTTATATAGAGGCAATCATTGTAGAATACACAGGGCAAGCTGTTGGATTTGCCCTATTTTTTCCGAATTATTCAACTTTTCTGACTAAGCCTGGAATTTATCTAGAAGATTTATTTGTTTTACCAGAATATCGCCGTCAAGGTCTTGGTAAAGCTTTAATCACTCATCTAGCAAAGTTAGCTGTTGAGCGTGGTTATGGACGCTTAGAGTGGAGTGTTTTAGATTGGAATGAAGGAGCGATCGCGTTTTATCGCTCTATGGGTGCTGCAATTTTAGATGATTGGCGGATTTGCCGTGTTACTGGAGATTCGCTTAGTGATTTGGCTGCCATTGCGTTGTAGTCTATGTATTTATAAAGCTAATTATCAGTTACAGTTTACGGAGGATGCCCGATGACCATTTGGGTAAACGAGCAAATTGATCCGTCTGGCATGATTCATGCGTGTATTGCCTGTTGCGACGAAAATCAGGCAAACGATTGTCATGAGTCGTATGAACGCAATTTGAGTGATACTCAAAAATCATCTGGTTGGATTGCTAGATTACGGACAGTTGATTCTTGGGACGAAGTACCAGTCAATGCCTTGAAGCTAGATTGACATTCAAACTTAAAGGATTACAATTCCCGATACTGCCACAGGCTTTGTGTCGGTTAATTTGGAGGAGTAAGAAGATTGTAAATCTAAACAGTCTTTGCGTAATTTTCTTTCCAACGCAGGGAGCGAATGCGCTTTGCAAACACCCCATCTATGTCTTAACCGAAAGGTATTGATTGCTTGTTTGATATGCTCAATTAGCCCTTCAGTTTCATCATCATTGCTGCTTCATCCCAGTAAGACGATACCTTTTGAATCTTGCCGATGTCATTAATCTCAAAGATACTGATTCCCTCAGATGTGGCATGGCAACCGTTTTTTGTAACTACCTGCATCGTCCACTTGACTGCTGCCCCATTCTTCACAAAGAAAATGTCGTCTTTGGACAGTTTCATCTTTTCAAAGAAGTTAGACATCATTTTGAAAAACTGCTGAGAATCTTTGTGTACAAGCCTTGGGGGTTCTCCAACTGGGTCATGGATGACGGCATCTTCAGAAAAAATTTCTAACCAGCCTAATGCATTCATAGCTGCCATGTTGTCAAAGTAAATGGTTAACAACGCTGCAATTTCTTCGGTTGACACTTTGTTTTTCTCCACGCTTGTGTTTCACTAGGTTATCAATTTGATCTGGAATATTTAAGACTAGCTATTCTTCACTCAACGAGGTAACATCAACCATTGGTTAATAATTAAAAAACTTTTTCTACTCTAAGTCATCTGCCTTGTATTTAATTTAAATTAGTATGACTTTCTTGCTAGCAGAGTGTGATCTCATCTTTAGGTATGCTTAGGCGGACGCGGTGTAGTAGAGCGAATTGGGAGCAAAATTTGGCTGAGTAGCCGCAGTTGTTCAGCAGTACCCATGCAGATTAGTAAATCTCCTGTTAATAAATGAGTGTCGGCAGTGGGGCCACCAATTAAAGTATCATCAATACGGCGAATCGCTAAAACTAAAGCGCCAGATTGCGATCGCAACCTGGCTTCCCGTAATGTCTGACCGACGCAAGGACAAACATCTGGATCAAGTCTAAATTCTTCCATGTACAATTCTCGACCTGCACCAGTAAGAATGCCATCGACAAAATCCATTACTTGAGGTCTGAGAGCCGCAGCAGCCATCCGCTTACCCCCAGTAATATAGGGTGATACAACGGCATCTGCTCCCGCCCGTTGCAGCTTTTGGAGGGCTTCGTGGGTACTAGCTCTGGCGATCGCCCTTATTTGGGGATTAAGTGTCTTTGCAGACAGGACAGTATACAAATTTTCGGCATCTGAAGGCAGCGCTGCTACCAGCCCAACAGCCTCTGATATCTTCACCTTCACCAAAGTTTCATCAAGTGTTGCGTCTCCTTGAACGGCAATATAGCCCAACTCTTGAGCTGTTTGGATAGATTCAATATCCAAATCAATAGTTACAAAAGAGACGCTTTCAGCCTCAAATTCTAAGGCGATCTGACGACCCGTGCGTCCAAAGCCACAAATGATATAGTGTCCAGATAATGATTCCATCGAGCGCCGTTGTTGCTGTAGTCGGATTCCTTCTTGAAAGTAGCCTTGAATCAATGCTTCTGTAAATCGGTTAACGATGTAGCCAATACTGACTACTCCCATTAAAATCAGGGAGATGGTAAACAACCGCCCTCGGTTTCCCAGTGGATTGGTTTCTCCATATCCAACAGTAGCTAAAGTAATTACCGTCATGTAAGCAGCATCTTCCCACGACCAGCCTTCAACCAGCCAGTACCATAAAGTGCCAATTAAAAATACACAACCAAGGGCTACAGCACCAGCAACTAGCTCTTTTTGGATGCGACGATATTTCTGCTCAATTGTTGAGTACACGGTTGTTTGTAACTATTGCCATTTGTTTGAGGATATCGTTAGCTAGCCGAAAATGGACGTATCTCGCTCTAGGGTATTGCCGCTTGTTGCTGTTCAATTGTTGGTAATGGCTCTTTTAAGCATTTGTTGGGTAGTACCGTAGATTATGGAAACAGCGATCACTGACTTCAACACGCTTCTCTATCTAGGTGATAATCAATGAACAATGAACAATTACCCCACAACTGAAACTGGGGGCTTGAAATCAGAAATGATTTTTTTATTTTCGGTAAGCAGTTTGGATTTCCGGGTTTTATTGGCGCAGAATTCGTGCTAGTTAGCACGATTTTAAGTCAAAGCAAGCCGTAAGATCGAGCTTCACATAGCTAGTGGAAATTCAGGCTAATATCCATTCAACCGATCATCACCTACGCAAATAACGTTTGTACTCCCCCAATATTCGCTGTACCCACTTAAAATTAACTGGTATTTGAGCTTCATTAGACAAAACGTTTTGCTGATTTCAATTAGACTGGCAAATTAAGATAATAGTTCTGAGGAGTATATAGTGAGCATAGAAACTCTTATTCAAGATCCTTCCATACCAGCAGAGTCAGGTGGGATGGCATCTATCCCTTACGATGCAGCTGGCTTTGATGACGCTGTAATGAAGACTTACGGGCGCTTTCCCTTGGCTTTAGAACGAGGCGATGGTTGCCGCGTTTGGGATACCGAGGGGCGAGAATATCTAGACTTTGTAGCTGGAATTGCCACTTGTACTCTAGGACACGCTCACCCTGCCCTAGTGGAAAGCGTAACGCGCCAAATTCAAACGCTACACCATGTTTCTAATCTTTACTACATTCCCGTTCAAGCGCAACTAGCTAAATGGTTAATCGGACATTCCAGTGCTGAAAGGGTGTTTTTCTGTAATTCTGGCGCAGAAGCAAATGAAGGTGCAATTAAACTAGCGCGCAAGTATGGACACAAGGTTTTAAAAATTGACGAGCCGATAATATTAACTGCTAATGCCAGCTTTCACGGGCGGACACTAGCCACAATTACGGCAACCGGCCAGCCAAAGTACCAAAAAGACTTTAGCCCCCTAGTGCCTGGTTTTCAATATGTGCCTTACAACGACGTTAATGGAATAGAGGCAGCAATCACTGAATCTGATTCAGGTGATTTTGGAGTAGCAGCGATTCTGCTAGAACCATTACAAGGTGAAGGCGGTGTGCGACCTGGAGATATTGCCTACTTTAAGAGAGTTAGAGAAATCTGCGATGAAACAGGCATTTTACTGATGCTTGATGAAGTACAAGTTGGAATGGGACGTAGTGGCAAATATTGGGGATATGAGAACCTGGGTATTGAGCCAGATGTTTTCACGTCTGCCAAAGGCTTAGGCGGTGGCGTTCCAATTGGTGCTTTGATGTGCAAGAAGTTCTGTGATGTCTTCCAGCCAGGAGATCATGCCAGTACATTTGGGGGCAATCCTTTAGCTTGTGCGGCGGCGCTGTCTGTCTGTGAAACTTTGGAAAAAGAAAATTTGCTGCAAAATGTCCAACAGCGAGGTGAGCAACTACGAGAGGGATTAAGAGCGATCGCTGCTAAATATCCTAACTGTTTTACCGAAGTTCGCGGCTGGGGTTTAATCAACGGTATGGAGTTGAATGCAGACACTGACATCACTTCTGCTGATGTCGTCAAAGCTGCCATAGATCAGGGTTTGTTACTTGTGCCAGCAGGTCCAAAGGTGATCCGATTTGTGCCACCGTTGATTGTTACAGCAGCCGAAGTACAAACGGCTTTACAAGCGCTTGAGCAGGCAATGGCGAGTGTCATGCCTTAATTGCAGAGGCAAGAGGCAAGAGGCAATAGGTTATTAAATACATTCCCCCTGCTCCCCTGCTCCCCCGCTCCCCCGCTCCCCCGCTCCCCCGCTCCCCCGCTCCCCTAGTTAGCTACACTTGAAACCAAGCTGTCAGCGCCACTGCCAACGCATCCGCCGCATCATCTGGCTTCGGAATATAATCTAAATCCAACTCCCGTGCCACAGCTTGTTGAACATCATACTTATCTGCGTTGCCATGCCCTGTCAACGCTTGTTTTATTTGGGCAGGTGTAAACTCGACAAATGGAACTTTATGTTGCGCTAATACTAACATCAGTACACCCCGTGCTTGCGCGACAGTAATCGTACTAGCCATCCGGTAAAAAAATAGCTTCTCGATCGCTACTAAGTCAGGTTGCCACTCTTGAATCAGCGTGTGCAAGTCCTCGTAAATAGTGCAAAGGCGCTTGCCCATTTCTGTATGAGCAGGTGTTTGAATTACGCCAAAATCAAGTAGTGTTACGGATGCCGCTACCTTAACTAAAGCTGGAGTAGAATTTGATGTGGTATAATATCCCACATTCTCGGCAGGAGTGCAAATTGCTCCAAATCCTAAAATTGCTAGACCTGGATCTAATCCTAAAATTCGCCTTTCCATCTAGATTTTGCTCAAGGTAGTCCTGCCCAAATCTGCCTTTTATGGCAATAAGTGCAAGCTTAATTCTAAAAATAGCTGTTCATAGCAGGCAAAAGGGTACATAATTCAATCAAATTATTCTGCTTGTGTTGAGTGCTATCTTAAAAGACTCTTTTTCTTGATTGCTGTTTATATATTGGCAGAATTGGTAATGTTTAAATAGCTATAAACTGATAGCTAATTACCAATGCTTAATAACGCATAATCGCAACTTTATCAATAAATTATCAGTCAAACATACAGTGAAAAACATAAACAGTTTCCCTGCTATAGTCACAACGGTATTGTCTACATTTTGTTATCCCCCTGCTGCCTAATCAATTATGGCAATCGGTTCTTTCAAGCAAGCTCTACATATGCTTAGGCAGGAGTCGCGCAGCCGGACTCCTTATCGAATTAACCAGTGGTTTAAATGGCTAGCTCCTGGATTATCGGTAAAACGGTGGTTGCTGATAAGTGCTGCTGGCGTGGTGCTGACAGGTCTGGGGTTGGCAATTTGGATTAAGCTGACACCGATTTTTAAAGCCATTCAATTCATTGAAGAAGTTGTTGGCACACTCGCGAACATCCTCCCTAACTATATCAGTGGCCCTCTCGTATTGCTCTGCGGTCTATTGTTGATTTTCTGGGGGCAAACTCGGACAGTTGGATCAATTACCGATGTACTGAGGACTGAAGGAGACGAGGAACTGATTGATGTGCTGTTAAATCATCGCCGCTTGCATCGCGGGCCAAAAATTGTGGCGATTGGTGGTGGCACAGGTCTATCAACGTTGTTAAGAGGGTTAAAAACATATAGTGCCAATATTACTGCGATCGTCACTGTAGCGGATGATGGCGGGTCTTCTGGGCGGTTGCGACGCGAAATTGGGGTATTACCACCAGGAGATATTCGTAACTGTCTCGCGGCGCTGGCATCCGAGGAAAAGTTATTAACAGAATTGTTTCAATACCGATTTCAAGCGGGGGATGGCTTAACAGGCCATAGTTTTGGCAATTTGTTTTTGACGGCGATGAGTGAGATTACAGGAGATCTAGAGCAAGCGATCGCCGCAAGTTCTGATGTTTTGGCGGTGCAAGGCAAAGTGCTACCAGCAACTCTCAGTGATGTCCGTCTTTGGGCAGATTTAGCTGATGGTCGTCGGATTGAAGGTGAATCAAATATTACCAAAGCCGGAGGCAGTATTATCAAAATTGGCTGTACTCCTGCCAATCCACCCGCCTTACCTAGAGTGATCCAAGCAATTAAAGAAGCAGATTATATTATCATCGGCCCTGGCAGCCTTTATACCAGCGTAATTCCAAATTTGCTAGTACCAGAAATTGCCGAAGCGATCGCTTCTCGGTGTAGAGGTGGAGAAACTCCGCCTGTACCTTGTATCTATGTCTGCAACATCATGACTCAACCAGGAGAAACTCAAGGATACTCTGTTTCTGACCATATCAGAGCGATCGATGCTGTTTGTGGACAACGGCTATTTAGTGCCGTACTGGTACACAAAAAATCTCCTTCTGAACACAGCCTGAGCCGCTATGCTCAAGAAAACTCATATCCCGTATTTCTAGATCGAGAAACCGTATCTAAGTTAGGACGACGGATTGTTTTGGCAAATGTGATGGATGAAGATGAAGAAACAGGTCTAGTACGCCACAATCCTGAACGATTAGCAGGAGTATTATTAAGGTGGTATAGTCGCGCTTAGTGAAAGACCAAGAAAAAAGTTATTATTTGTTTGGAATAGCACACTTCAAAAGATGACGGAAGAGTCTATTACAATTTTTCTGGCAGATGCAAACGCGACGCGACGCTTGGGTATAACTCTAGGGCAAATCCTAGACCCTGGTAATGTAATTTTATTATCAGGTGACTTAGGTAGCGGTAAAACAACCCTAGTTCAAGGTATTGCTGAAGGACTGGGTATTACAGAACCAATTGTTAGTCCAACTTTCACTTTAATTAATGAATATTTAGCAGGAAAATTACCTTTATATCATTTAGATTTATATCGCTTGCAACCCAAAGAAGTTACAAATTTAAACTTGGAAAGTTACTGGGAAGGTGTCGACTTTGAATTGGGAATTGTGGCGATTGAGTGGGCAGAACGTCTAGAGTACAAGCCACCTAATTATTTACAATTTTGTTTGAAATATCAAGATAATGGCGATGCCGCCAAAGGCAAGTTGTTACCTCCGGCGCGCCAAGTTGAAATTTTTAGTGTAGATTTATCTCAAACAAATAATATAAATGCTCTGTTAAAAAACCAAGGCTTTACTACATCAAGTTAGTATCAAACGTTAAAGCTTCTCCCCGCACTTCTGTATTCAGCTTTCCTTTGTGATAAACAATTTGACCACCTACAATAGTCGTCACTGGCCATCCGGTAAGGTTCCAGCCTTCAAAGGGACTCCAGCCGGACTTAGTTAACAATTCCTCGCGCAAAACTGGGTGGTGAGTTTTCAAATCTACCAAGACTAAATCGGCATCGTAGCCGGAAGCGATCGCCCCTTTTTTTGGAATATTATAAGCTTTAGCTACAGCCGTAGACATCCAGTTAGATACTTGGGCAACTGTACAGCGTCCTTGGCTTGCCGCAGTCAGCATCAAAGGTAGCGATGTTTCAACTCCAGGCATTCCAGAAGGTGTATTTGGGTACTGCTGGGCTTTTTCTGCTAAAGTATGCGGTGCATGATCAGTAGCGATAAAGTCAATCACACCATCAAGTAAAGCTTGCCAGAGAACTTCATTATCGTGAGGCGATCGCAACGGCGGATTCATCTGTGCTAATGTACCGATTTTTTCATAAGCACTGGTATTAAGTAATAAATGTTGTGGTGTGACTTCAGCTGTTACCCAGCTAGGTTTATCTGTACGCAGTAACTCCGCTTCTTCCCCAGTTGACATATGTAAGATATGCAAGCGACGCTGGTACTTCCTAGATAGTCCCAAAGCTTGCTGAGTTGCCAACAGTGCGGCAAGATTATCCTGAATTTTTGAATGAACATCTGGATCAGTTATGCCCGCAAATTCCTGTCGCCGTTGGTTGATTCGGGCTTGATCTTCAGCATGAACCGCAATTAAGCGATCGCCTTTAGCAAAAATATCCTCTAGGGCAGTATCTTGATCTACCAACAGCTGCCCGTGCATCGAACCCATAAAAATCTTAATTCCCGGCGTAGGATTAGCTGTCAGCAAATCTGGTAAATTATCTGCCGTTGCCCCAATAAAAAAGCCATAATTGACCAAGCACTTTTGAGATGCTCGTTGCAGCTTGTCATCCAAAGCTTCTTGGGTAGTCGTTAAAGGGCGAGTATTCGGCATTTCCAAAAATGAAGTTACGCCACCTCTAGCACAGGCACAGCTAGCCGTAAACAAGTCTTCTTTGTGTTCTAGTCCTGGTTCCCGAAAGTGTACCTGTGGATCGATGACTCCTGGCAACAAAGTTAAGCCAGTAGCGTCAATTTCTGTAATCGCTTCTTCTCCAGTGGCAGGTGAGATTTCGGGCGCAACAGAAATAATTTGGCGATCGCGCGTCAGTACATCCCCAACTAAAAATTCACCATTGGGCAACAGAATTGCAGCGCGGCGGATCAGAAGGCAGGAAGTATTTGACATGGCAAGCAACGATTTAACCAGGATATCAAGCGTGAAAGGGGATTATACTTTAAAAAGAAACGTGATTAACAAAATCGTAAAATTGTTTAATGAATTACAACTATTTTGGTTTTGGGTGTATTGACTCTAAAAATGCTCCCACAGAAAGCAAATTTTTTATAGGTAAGATTAACAAGTAGAGTTTCGTTAACAAATCAGGTTAATTGCCTGGATCTTTTCTTTGCTTAGGTGATTAAACGTATATGTCGCGTGTACAAAATCAAGTGCCTAATAATTCCCAACAAGATAATGAAGGTTCCTGGATAGGGGAACTAGGAAGAACAGTCGCCTTAAGTGTTATTCTCGCTTTGGGAATTCGCACCTTTGTTGCCGAAGCTCGTTGGATTCCTTCTGAATCTATGGTTCCAACCCTAAAAGTTAACGACAAATTAATTGTAGACAAGTTAAGTTATCACTTTACTAACCCACAGCGCGGAGATATTGTTGTATTCTCGCCCACAGACAACATTAAGAAAAATGATCCTACTCTTAAAGATGCTTTTATTAAACGAGTGATTGGGCTTCCAGGAGACAAGGTTGAGGTTAAGGGAGAACGACTCTATATTAATGATCAACCCCAACGGGAAAATTATATAAAAGAAGCACCATTTTATCAATATGGCCCAGTGATAGTTCCGCCTGACTCTTACCTAGTGCTAGGAGATAACCGCAACAATAGTTTCGACAGCCACTTTTGGGGCTTTGTCCCACGCGATCATATTATTGGTCGCGCCATTGTTCGCTTCTGGCCTCCTGATCGCATTGGTGAACTCGCTCAATAATAAGAGGAGGCGCTTCGGCTAGGGATTAGAGAAATATAATATCTCCCCTGCTAAAAATGCTCCTCCGCTCCTCCGCTAAGAAAGCTCCTCAACGCCACGTTTGTAAGACGCGACCACTAATTTTTTGTCCTAGCCAGGGAGTATTATCGGCAAGGCTATGAAGAGTTTGTCTCTCGACTGTCCACAGTTGCTGAGGATCAAACAAAGTAAGTTCAGCAGGTTTACCATTGGCGATCACACTGGGAATTTGCCTCAGACAGTTGGCTGGATGGGTACTAAGACAACGCCATAGTTCTAAGGCTGACCAAACACCCGTTTCTACAAGGTTATGCCACAGGAGCGGCAAGGCTAGCTCTAAACCAATCGCGCCTGGAGGAGCTTCAGCAAAAGCAACTGTTTTTTCTTCGTAGGTGTAAGGGGTGTGGTCGATAGCGATCGCATCTAGAATACCTGAGCGCATTCCCTGTTGCAGCGCTTCTAAATCACAGGAATTACCCAAAGGTGGCTCTAAATGCAGGCTTGTCTTATAACTGCTAATTGCTCTTGTGTCAAGGAGCAAATGCATCCAGCTAGTGCTAGCAGTAATCGGCAAACCGCGTGCCTTTGCCTCAGCAATGAGTTCAACACCACGAGATGTGGAAACACGCATGAAATGAACTGGAGTGCCAATAGTTGCGACTAATTCTAAGATAGCGGCAAGCGCAGTTGATTCAGCGATCGCCGGATTTCCGGGCAAACCTAAGCGAAGTGATTGCGCTCCTTCTCGAATTGCGCCATTGCCTACAAGAGTGCGATCGCAAGCCCAAAGTGCGACTGGCTTTCCTAAAGGCTTCAGATATTCTAATATCCTCCGCAGCAGTGCCAAATTCCCCAATGGCTGACCATCAGCAAAGCCAACTATGCCAGAGGCAGCCGCTAACTCTGCTAATTCAGTCATCTGCTGCCCCTGTATTCCCACAGTCAGCGCACCCCAGAAATAGACTTCAGGTAAGGAGTGAGGAGTAAGGGAAGATGAGTTTTTTCGTGTCCCTAACCCCTTCTGCTGCAACAGTGCTAACCCCGCTAGATTATCGACTGGCGGCATAGTATCCGGCAAAATGCTCAATCGTGTGAACCCTCCAGCAGCAGCCGCCGAAACAAGCGAAGCTAGAGTTTCCCGCTCTTCAAACCCAGGTTCTCCAGAGTGGCTGTACAAATCGACCAACCCTGGCCCTAATACTAGCCCCTGACAATTTCTCAGTTGAGTATCAGTTGGGAAACTGGAGATTTGAGGTTCAACAGCTTTAATCACACTGTCTGCAATCAAAATATCAGCTGTTTGATCAGTGCCAGTAACTGGATCAATCACCCGGACTTGTTGTAGTAGTTCACTCGTCATGTTAGCTATCAGCTTTCAGCTATCAGCTGAAAGCTACTTATACTTAGGTTATTAGATGCCAGGAATTTTGGTTTAGTAAATATTTACAAGTCATGCGTTCAAAAGACCGCTTATGACTGTTACAACGCTCCAGCTGCTGTCTTATCAAGCACACCTCCCCCTAAATGGCTGGTAATATTCATTGCTTGCAACACTGGTAAACCAGCTGAACCTTGGGGATAATCAATCACACTAATTGCCCCGTTGCCTTGACGAAAGTTCCAGAAATGATTGGGTTCTAAACCAAGGATTTGACAAAGTAAAGCTTTATTTGTGGCATCATGAGCGACTACCAAACCTGTCTTAGCCTCATTTTCAACTGCTGCTAAGATTGACTGCCAAGCTTTGGCGCTACGTTCCCATACCTGATGCAAATTTTCTCCTTCGGGCATTTGGACATCAGCTGGCACTGTGCGCCATCGCTGCAACTCACCTGGGTAAGCCTGCTCAATTTCTACTTCTAATTTGCCTTCCCATAATCCATGACTGATTTCCCGTAATCCATCTTCTAATTGCAGTTGGATATCATGATGATCCCGCAAAATAATTTCAGCTGTTTCCTTGGGGCGTAGCATTGGGCTACTGAAGGCAAAATCAAGCGGCACGTCCTTGAGGAATTCACCCGCCTTTTGTGACTGTTGCCTACCATTGTCGTTGAGAGGAACATCAATTCCCCCTTGAAATCTAGTTTGGCGATTCCAGTCAGTTTCACCGTGACGCACTAACAACAAGCGCTGTCCTTGATGGTTAGGTCGCACTGAGGGTAATTTTTCTCCCAAGTGGGCTGTCTGATTCAAAGACTCTAGTTGAACAGGTTGCCCCAATCCTCCAGCAAAATTCAATACGCTAATGCCACAGTTAGATTGCTGGATGGAGTGGTAGCGAGTAGGCGAAATGCCAAGCGCTGTACTGATTAGAGCGCGATTTATACCGTTATGCCCTATGATAAGGATAGTTTCTCCTGCGTGGTGGGGCAAGATTTCCTGCCAAAATTGCCCCGCCTGTTCATACAGAGCTAAAACTGGAAAGTGGTTTTTTGTTCCCTCCGGCTGGGAAACCGTCATTAACAATTCGTCTGGTTGCTCTTTCCAGCGACGGTAATCTTCACTAAATTTCTCACGCACATCTTGAAGCAACATTCCCTCCCATAAAGGAAGGTCAATTTCCATTAACTTCTCTGTAGGTTGTAAAGCTGGAGATGTGGTCAAGCGATCGCGGATCACTTCTGCTGTTTGTTTAGCTCGTTGGAGAGGGCTGGTATATATGGCAGCAAAATTGAGATGACTAAGGGCATCACCAACCATTACTACATCCTCACGCCCTTTTTGAGTCAAAATAGACGCATCAGAGCGACCTTGAATGCGCCGCTCAGTGTTGTAGCTACTTTGACCGTGACGCACAATAATCACACGAGTGGTCAATCTTTTTATCCTCCAATAGCAGTAAAAATATAAATTTCTGCTATGCCAATGCAGAACAGGGTAATTTTAACTTGCTCTGACACTCTCTATTAATTGAGTTACTAAAAAGAAGAGAGAAATGAGTGACTGTCTTGTATCCTGCTATTGGTTTAAAGCCGAATCGCACGAAGATAAGCTCCAAGTTGAGGGCTGCAAGCCTAGTAAATAGGATGCAATAGCCTAATCCCTTAACTGAGTTGGAAATAGATTTCCATCTGTGGTGAACGCAGTTCATGATGACTTAGTAATCATTTCAGGAGACCTGGCTGTGTCAGTAATTCAAGTTAACGGCATTGATTTGTTCTACACCCTTGAAGGTTCCAGTGAAAATGAGCCGTTACTGTTAGTAGCAGGGTTTGACAGTGACAGTTCAACTTGGGCAGCAATGATGCCGTTGCTAGTTGAGCAGTATCGGGTGCTTCGCTTTGACAACCGCGGAATTGGGCAAAGCTCTGCGCCAGACAGTTCCTACAGCATTAAACAAATGGCGGAGGACGCAGCCGCGCTGCTGGATTACTTGAGCATTTCTCATATATAGCTATAGTCATGTAAGTTAGGACGCAGATTGTTTAAGAACGACTTCAATCGCATCGCGAAGATTTGGTGTGGTGCGAAGTTGCTTGCGAATTCGGCTTTTCAACCATGCCCAACACGGTTCAATGCGATTGAGATCCGGGGAATACGGCGGTAATACTAAATCCGTTTAGGAAGAACTGGAAATAAATTAGGCATTAGGAAGCCAATGATAAGCAGTTATCCCTGTTTTGTCAGTTTCCGAAATCAACAAGTAGTAAATAAAGCCTTTCATCCAGAAGAATAAAAGGGTTTGAATTGATTCATTGCACTAATTAGGTGATTAAATCCAAGCAATAAGTTGG
>JAHHHE010000061.1 GCA_019359535.1 Gloeocapsa sp. UFS-A4-WI-NPMV-4B04 | reverse complement strand
GAACTTTAATCTTCGTTGCTTCCGGCTGAGGACTGTGTCTTGCCATGTCCTATCAACTGATTGTGTCTACTCCTATTTCAGCTTATCGGAAATTGCCTCTCTTCCCTAGCTAACTTTGCCACTCTAGAAAAAAACACCATTATCGGATCTTGTGGGGGCGATCGCGCCAAAAGTCCCTACAAGTAATGGACAGCCAGTTACAAACCCTCAAAGTCTTGCTCCACCACAAGATTGTGAAGGCTCGACTTCAACTTTTGTCCGCCCTAGCAGTGGGCCAGTAACCGATGAGTTTGGGTACAGCCGTTGGCGAAGACGCAATCATGATGGTATAGATTTAGCCCCCTCTTATGGTACTCCCATCGTTGCTGTTAATTGTGGTGTTGTAATTTTTAACAATTGGGGGGGAGGTTATGGTAATCTCATGAGGATTAAACACCCAGGTGGGGGAGTGACACTATACGCTCACATGGCGGAGCGTTCACCCTTACCAGTTGGCGCACAGGTAAAACGCGGGCAGATGATTGGTCGGATAGGTAGTACAGGATTTTCAACTGGGCCTCATCTTCATTTTGAATGGCATCCTCGTGGGTGGGAGAGTCCTACAAATCCTAGACAGTTAGGGGTTTTTTGAAGATGAAAGGAAAAATTATTACAGTTTTAGTTTGTTTAGGTTTCTGTGCAACTGTTTTAGTTATTTACCGAACAATTCCCCAGTTGCCTCCCATTGCCCAAGCAGAACCAGCACTTCCATCGCCGTCAGAGGCAACAATCCCCTGTTATCCAAAGCAATATCGTCCCCCAGTCCTAACAAAGAAATCAGTTGTTGGGACGAAGGAATATTTTTTTGTCCTTGCTACCCCGACATATCTCACTAATTCTCCTCGCAATGAACAAGAACTAATCTTTGAACGAGATGTTATCAAAAAGTCCTGTAAACAACATGATTTCGGTGTCAACCCCTTCACGGATTTTATTCCTGAAAAAGTAGCCATTGACTTCAAAGAAGAGCGATGGAAACAAACATTGCAGCTCATAGGGATAGAAGAATTTAAGAATTTGCTGAACACTCCACCGCAGATACCTAATCCTTTTTATCTTTATGAAGAAGATGTCAAAGCAATTGCTCGGCTAGGCTTCAAGCCAGGGCCGAAAGCAAAAGTTATTCAGTCTCACAAAGATTTAAATTATTTATACGACTTCCTCAATTAAGCTTCGACGTTCGCTTTTTTGGTGGCAGCGCTATCTTAAATAGCGCTGCTATGTTTTTATGCAGAAACTTTTAATATCAATCGGAGCGATCGCCATAATTGGCGGTACATACTCCATGCTCATCAGTGTCCGAAAAGCGGAATTATCTTATGCTCTGCCACCAACCCGATTACAAGGACAGGTAATTAATCGCTGTTATCCCACGACGTTTCATTTCCCCGAAGAAGTACGGTATGTCCAATCAGCAGATGGGTATCGGTACTACGAAGCGATCGCCGAGCCGAAGTTTTCGACTAGCACAAATTCCGATGATGAATTTGTGACTAATACCTATGCCACCCTCTACATTCGCACGGCTAAAGATACCTGCAAGTGGCTTAACCGAAACGATTTAAGGAGTGGTCGGCTGAAGTTTATGCCATCTAAGGTGGCGCTCGCACTAGCTTCGCAGAGATACTCCGAAATCATCAAAGACTGCTTAGATTCTCTGCCTACTGAATTCGAGCCTATCGCGTGTACAAAGCAGTTAGAGGATGCAGTTAATCAACCGCCTAATTGGGCTTTTTCCCAGATTGACTACCTATTTCCTGAAGATGCAGAGGCACTCAATGAGCTAGGAGTCAAAACTGACAAGGTTTTGGTTGTTAAGTCGATTCCTGATTTAGAGTCCCGAAAAAAATTGCAGAAGGACATCGACTAGAAAACCGATTAGGAGCAAGTAACCAGTGAGTACACAAGCACCCCAACTTGATAAAGGCGAAATGGCTGCTGCTGAACGCGCCAATTTGCAACTGAGTGAGCAGATTATAGTCTTAATGGCGAAGACGCTGCGTGAGTATGCAAAAAACTACCCACCAAAGTTACGCAAGACGCTATCAGATCCTAATGCTGAAACAAAAGTAGATATCAGCGTCGGGAATGAAAAATTATTGAGCGCGACATTAGGCACTAATAACAAGCTTAAAGAAACTCAAATCAATACAATCACTGATTCTCAAGCACAGGAGCTACAGAAAGCGCTTTCAAAACACAAAGGAGAAACGCTTGATGTTTCTGGGATGCGAGATATGCGTGTCCTAGTCAATGGAGTAGCTCTGTTTGAGGCGAAGTCCGGTAAGGTAACTCAAAACAACCTGCCCCCAGAGTTTCAAAAAGCGATTGCGGCAATGGTGAAGCCAAAGCCAATGGAAGTTTCCCTGTCTACAAATTCTCCCAAACAACAATATAAAGAGCAGCAGGAAACTTCTGCGAAGACTAACCCAACACCGAATGTGACTCAGAAAGAGTCTAATACTCCCAACCCTCAACAAGAACAACTTAATCGTGAACTGATTGCAGAGGCTAAGAAAACACTTGATCGTTTAGTTCCAAACCAGCCTGTGGGCGATCGCCAATGGAAGCATGACAAGTACACCCTTACTCAAAAGGATGGCGTTACTTCTGTTTACGTAGCAGAAACTAATGCGACGATTCGCCAGCAAGGAGATGTAATCACAGGCAATGCAAGGCAGAAAGATGTGAATGCTTTAAGTAAGGTCAACGCTGTGATTGACCAGCAACTGGGTAAATCTGCTGTTAAACAAACAGAGGTGGAACTGTGAAAAAAGTCTTAGAGATCAATCCCAACGACCCCCAAAACTGGGGGCCAGCCCTGGACACACTGGTTCATTCCAAATATGCTAAACCAGTTTTTATGCTGGCTGTGCTAGGAGTTGTTTTGCTAGCAATGGAGTTTCGCGGTAAACCAAAACTGAAGAATTCTGCGGCTTGGGCAAAACGAGAACACATTAAGCGCTGCCGTGAACTGTGCCGTAGACAAAACATTGAAGGAGGAACAAAGAATGTCGGGCTTGAACTGGGTGAAAATCTACCGATCTATGATGCAGTCACCTCAATTATTTCGATTGGCGCACCCAAGACGGGGAAATCATTTGGCGCAACTCTCGCAGCCCTGTATGCCCACCTGAAGCAGAAAAACCCAGCTTGTTTAGTTGATGTTCAATATCCTGTGCAGACTGAGCAAGTTGTCTGCATGGCGCAGCAATTAGGGTATAAAGCTAAGGACATTCACATTTTTGCGCCAGGTTGCCCTGAATCTGAAATTTGGAATATCTGTGAGTATGCGAAAGGGTCTTATGCCGCGAATTTTTCGAAGTTGCTGAATGATAATTTTGCGACTGGGGGAGACAAAGGAGATCGCTTCTTTGATCCAGCCGGGGAAGGTCTGATATCTGCTACGCTGCAACTGGCTAGAACAATTCCTGGCTTAGACGATGTGGTAGGTTGTCAGGCATTGTTGGGATTAAGTGATTTACCCAAGCGGGTGCGGCTCAACCAAGACAAAATCGATCCTTGGGTCTATCGAGCCTTTATGCAACTGCTGTCAACCGAGAAATCAGAAAAGACCGCAGCATCAATCGCTGGGGTTGCCGCTAATTTGTTCAAACGATTCACTGAACAAGATATTGCCCCAGCGCTGGTTGGTAAGACAAGCTTTCCGATGTTTCTTGACGGCCCTAAATTATTAGTTTTAGGGGTGCGTTCGGATTTGCGTGAAGTAATCATGCCAATTCAGATGGCGCTGTTATCTCTTTTAGTGGATATCAACTCAGTTCCAGCACGGAAAACGCCGTTACAAGTGTGCTTTGACGAATTAGCTGCTGCCTCATACCGCACTCTGCCGAGTCGGATTAACGAAAACCGTAAGTTCGGAGTTTACTTTAACCTCGCATTTCAAAACCTGGCACAACTGGAAGAGAAATACGGCAAAAATTTAACTACAGCTATCTTAGGAGCGTGTGGGACTCAGATTTTATTCAATCCACGAGAGCAGCAAACAGCCGAGTTAATTTCTAAAATTGTCGGGACAGAAAATTATCGAGAGACACAGCGTTCTCGCTCTAGTTCAAATGGTAAAGTATCCCATTCAACTTCCTTTCAGATCAAAGAGCGCCCACTGATTCACGCTTGGAGAGTCAGACTGATGGGTCAGGGGTGGGTAATCGTCCTCAACGCTGGTTATAAGTCAAAAGATGGAGCAATAGAGTACATTCCCTACAAGTGCAAAATTAAGGTGTTTGATGAATACAAGCAGTTGACAGAATGGTCGGCATCGCAGTGGTCACACACTAGAAAAGTTTTTATGCGGCGCTCGCCCCAACGACAAGTAGACCCTGAATACCTCAAAGCTGGCGTGAAACTTGCAGAGGAGTTTCTCTATTTACCATCCAAGGAAGAAGTTAATCAACAAATCGCTGATCAAGCTCTTAGCGGTTTTTAATGTTCGGTTTGTGGTTTAAAGTGCTATTTAAATAAAATCTGTTGAGAGGTAATAATGTTTAATCCTACCGAACAAGCTGTGTTGTCAAAACTGCCTCAAGAAGTCCAACGCACATTGGAAGATTACCCAACTGTCGCTGAAAACTATCTCATGGCGCGATCTCTTCCTGTCTTAACCGAAAGCCACGAGTTTGGACTGTTTGAAATTTACTACGATTGTGCTGACCTTCCGGCATTGGCAATCAAGGACGGTGTACTCACTACGAATAAACAAAACTCAGATCAAGCTCCAACCATCATTGAGGGTATGGGCGATGATGGCATAGTGTTTATTCAGGTAGAAGATCACGTCATCCTAAATCGAGTGAAAGGTCATTTTCCCGAAGTTAAATCTGTGCTAGTTGAGGTTGAGTAATGTCAAATCAACAACGGATGGATGCTCTAGCATCCCAGTTTGGCGACAAAGACAAAATTAGTATATTTCTGAGTCGGGAAAAAATCTATCCAGGCAAGGAGGTGTCCGATACAACTGTAGAACGGCTGGAAAATGCCTTGCGTTCGCCTGAGTCTGAAAAGGGGACGCTAAGGGTTTTAGAGGAAACAAGAGTTTCAAAAAAAGCAGAACTTATTTACCGAAGTTCTCAAAACGCGCTTGATTTCGATCCCAAGAATATTGCCCAACAGTTTCAAGCTAACACTCTTTCTCAAGCGCCAGAGATACCGCAAGTGGAGCAGAGTCAGGAGAATGAGATTATTTCTGACAACACGATTGGTGTCGGTTTGGAGTCTCCAGCAGAAGAGTACGACGGACGAGGGCAGGATTTCCCTATTGTTGAAGAGCCTACGGCGCGTGATGAGCCTGGTGGGGCGATTGTCCTGGCTCGGCAATCCAAGGAAATTATTCCTTTCCCTGTAAATCCCACCCAGCCAGAACTGGATGAAAAAATACAGGAAATACTTAACGCAAATGAGCCAATTAATCCTAGACCAATGGAAGAAGCATTAGCCTCTGCTAATGCTCGGATTGATTCACTGCAAGCACAGTTAGAGGATACAAAAAAGTCCCTCAATGATCTTTCTAAATTTGTCCGCAACGATAATCTAAAGTCTTGGGCTGGACATAAGGTTACTGAAATTACAAAGACCTCTCAATTCATTGCAGAGCAAGCCAAAAATAAGGTGATGCAATGGGTACAGGCTAAGACATCTCAGGTTAAGGAAGCTGTTCACGAGAAGGTTAACGAAGTCAAGGTTGTTGCCCAGAATAAGGTCGCCGAAGTTAAAACTGCTACCCAGGTAATGGTCACCGAAGTTAAGACCGTTGCTCAAGATAAGGTAAATGAAGTCAAGGTTGTTGCCCAGAATAAGGTCGCCGAAGTTAAAACTGCTGCCCAGCTTAAAGGAATTGGATTTAAAGAATCTGTAAGAGAGCAGGCGAACAAGTTTCTCGCTCCAGTAAATTCAGCAGAAGTCGAGCGGGCGGCGAAATATGTTGTTAGCGCGTATGGAGACGGTAAAAGCTATAACAAAGCAGCGACGCATTCCTTTCAGCTAAATGACAAGAACGAATTATCTATTGCGCGTCAAGCTGATGGCGCTGTTGTTTACCAGAAAGGGGAAATTACAAAAGCTGCTAGTTCTCATGACATCCTCAAGCTCAATGCCCTGCCTGCGATTGTCAATCAAATTAAGGTGACGCAGATGCATGAAGCTCAAAAGCAGGAGATGGAGGTAGGAGGTTGACTTACATTGTCTTATATCAGATTCCCTCTAGTGAGATTGATTTTCTTCTCCAAGAACTTAATCATCCTTACTACTGGAACCCTGCCCACTCTCACCTAATGCGCTGGGATCTGCGCTTGAGTCCTACCGATATTGCGATCGCCTCCGACCCCCTAGCAGAGATCAGGGATCTCCCCGGCGATATTGTGCTTGATGGGCTGTTGGATGATGGCATTAGTTCAAAACTCTGTCACCAGATCGTTAATGCCTTTCGTGAACAACGTAACCAGACTCTGTACCTTGTGGGAGATCGCTTTGATTGTCCACATAAACTGTTTCCCTTCGTAAATATTATTCAGTGGCAGTTACCGGACTCAGTGACGATTACCGACTTTCTTAAACAGAAGAGTGTTTTTTCAGATGCTGTCTATCGTGCTTCTCTGGGGCTTTATCTTGGCGAGTTAAACAATGTCCTCAAAATGTATGCAGATTACCAGGGTGAAGCATTAGCAAGGGCGATTACAGATTATAAGGTTCGTAAACTGCAAGGGCGTGGAATTACGGTAGTTCCTAAACCTGACTGTCATGCGGCGGGAATGGATGTTCTCGATGGGATTTTGGCAGAGATCACAGACTTACTCAAGCCGGAAGCCTATGAAGCGGGTTTACAGTTTCCCAGAGGGACGATTCTCATTGGCCCACCAGGAACGGGTAAAAGTCTATTTGCCAAAAGTGCTGCTGCCCGTTTAGGTCTACCCTTACTCTGCGCGGATTGGGCAGGCTTAATTTCGCCTGTGCCTGGTGAGAGTGTGGCGAATTTAAGAGCGTTATTGCAGTCTGCTGAGGCATCCGCACCTTGTCTCTTGTTTTGGGATGACTACGATAAAGCGTTTGCCTCCGCAGATTTATCCAAAGATGCTGGTGAAGAAAAGAAACTAGCAGGTATGTTGTTGACTTGGCTGCAAGACCGCACACCTCCCGTTTACACAGTGGTTACTCTCAATCGGATTAACCAAATTCCGCCAGAACTGAAAAGAAGATTTGACCGCACCATTTTTGTGGATCTGCCCCATGAAGGCGCACGTCACGATATCTTCTGCATTCATTTATTGAAGTATTGTGGGGCGATTCCTGACTGGAGCGATCGCGATTGGCATAGCCTAATTTCTGAGTATGGGGAATGCACACCTGACGAGATTGGCAAAGCAGTATACTTAGCAGCAGTCCGCTCATACAGGCAGGGACGGACTCGCCAAATAAATATCGATGATTTACTTTATCAGCGTAAACAATTTACCCCAGCCAACATCGCCAATCCTGCTCAAATTCAGTCGATTCGTAACAATTCTAAGTTTGCTCTCAAGGCTTCTAGCGACGACCGTTCAAAGTGGCGCGTGGAATCTGACCCAATATTCAAAACAATGCTAGGTCGGTAGAATCAAACCCAAAAGGGAGAAAAAGTATGAATGACCGCGATTCGCAAAATCTTAATTTCTTCGATGCACTGATTGTTTTTAGCCTGGTTATCATATTCTGGCGGCTCTTTATGGCGGTATGGCAGCGCTCCAAGCTGGGGGCGATTCTTTTAATTACTGTGGGCCCATATCTGCTTGTCGCTCTACATAGTGTTGAATCAGATTTGCAATATCGCGTGTTCTGTCAGATTAAGCCTGAGCAAGCTGCTTGCAAACGCTCTTAATTTATTTACTTCTTTCTTAGTTTTGAATATGTAAGGATAAAAATACGGCTGAAAGCATCAGCATTCCGTATTCCGTCATGGAATAGTTTAGCTTTTAGTTACAGAGCGTGTGACTTAAACCATAAGTTAACGAAAATAAACCATAAGTAAATATGAAATGATACGTTGCGGGAGCTAGGCTTACAGCTTTGAATAATGCACATAACTTCATGAGATGTGAGTAGCAATGGAGCAGAAGACCGGATTAAGGAATTTCGGTAGGCTGAAGCAGGAGTTTAGTGGACAGAATGAAGAAAAAGACCAGTCTATTAGGTAGCATTTCGCAGGAGCGTCGCCCCCGACTGGCTTTCCTGTACGCCATGCCGATTGGTTTATTAGGTGGTCTGATTGGCTTAGGTGGTGCCGAGTTTCGATTACCAGTGTTGGTTGGTCTATTGGAATATCCGGCACGTCAGGCAGTACCCTTAAACCTAGCTGTTAGCCTAGTTACTATCGTTGTCTCCCTTGCTGTACGGGTTAGTACGCTTTCCTTGAGTTCTGTTGTTCCCTTTTTATATGCAGTGTTGTCTCTGATTGCTGGAGCGGTAATCACAGCCTTTTTTGGTGCATCTTTGGCGGGACGACTTTCTAACGAGCAGTTAGAGCAAATCATCCTAGTGCTATTAATATTGATTGGTGTTGCCCTGATTATTGAAGGTTTCCTCCCTCAAGAGATACCAGGACTTCTTCCCGCTGCCTTAAGCTGGCGCATTGCGGCTGGAATTTTATTCGGTCTAGCGATTGGGCTAGTAAGTAGTCTCCTGGGTGTTGCGGGAGGTGAGTTGATTATCCCAACGCTCGTATTCGCCTTTGGTGCTGACATTAAGACAGCAGGCACAGGTAGCCTTCTAGTAAGCTTACCAACAGTGCTTGTAGGCATTGCCCGGTATACAAGTCGTGGTGCGTTTGCCGAGCAACGTGCCTTGACCGAGACTGTTGCGCCTATGAGCCTGGGGTCGGTGATTGGTGCAATTGCTGGAGGAATGCTTGTCGGATTTGTTCCAGCTTCGCTACTAAAGGTCATACTCGGTTTGATTCTAAATGTTTCAGCATTCCGAACTTTTCGTAGTATCAAAGCTACTCGTTGAGAACTGCACTGCTTACCTCAATTTTCTGCTCCATTGCTACTTACACCCGCTCCCTAAGCTCAAGTTGGACAACTTATGGTTGATTCTGGTCAATTTATGGTTTAACTCACACAGTAAGGCAGAACAAATTATGAAACTTTTACTAATCGAGAGCGGGGGGAAAATAAAAAAGCTTAAGCAAATATTAGGCTCGGAGTGGACTGTAAAAGCAACGATGGGTCACGTAGTCGAGTTAGCAGAATCTGGAGAGAATTCATTAGGTTTTACCTTAAATACTGAACGAAATCGCATTGATTGTAATTACGTTCCTAGAGGTACACGAGGCAAGCAAATTCTGAAGGAACTACGAGAGGCGGTTAAGGCAGCATCTGTTGTTGTCCTTGCCACAGATGCAGATCGAGAGGGTGAAACAATAGCGTGGCATCTAGTCCAACAGCTAAAGCTTAAAAATCCCCAAAGGGCAGTTTATACCGAGATTACCGAAAAAGCAGTACGACAAGCGATCTCGCACACTCGTTCAATTGACATGAATTTAGTTGCTGCTGGTCGCTGTAGAAGTGTAGCTGACAAGCTAGTGGGCTTCATGGGTTCGCCTCTGCTCTGGAAGCTTGGTAATGGCGCTAAGTCAATGGGACGAGTCCAAAGTGCCGCCCTGCATATACTTTGCCAAAGGGAGCGCGAGATCCAAGCTTTTGTACCACAGGATTACTGGAGCGTATATGTAGATTATGCTGAGGGATTCCGGGCTTACTATGCGGCAACGGCAGTAAGCCCAGACGTAAAAGAAAAAGGAGCAGATACCAGTGATGATGCCACTGATCCAAAAGAGAAGCAAGTTGAGTCAGTAAGAGTTCTGTCACAGAATCAGGCTGATCAGCTAGTGGCCCAAGCTCAGTCTAATCCTCATCATGTTGTGCGCGTGGATGCTACCACCACAACTCGTAGACCTCCTGCGCCCTTCATGACATCAAGTTTGCAACAAGCGGCTGGCTCAAGGTTGAAATATGGCTCAGAAAAAACGATGAAGCTGGCTCAGAGCTTGTATGAGTCTGGTCATATCACCTATATGCGGACAGACTCGGTTACATTATCAGAAGATTTTTGCTTGGATACGCGACAATGGTTACTTAATCACGATCCTCAGAATGTGCCAGAGCGTGTAGCAACTCAAAAAAGTTCATCTGGAGCGCAAGAAGCACATGAGGCAATTCGACCAACTCATGTAAACAATACTCCTGATAGCTGCTTGACGGACAAAAACAAAAGAGGCTGAAGCAAAGATTAGGCGGGAAGCAGAGCCTGACTTAAGCTGGTAAGTTACTACACAAATCAGCAACAACATGACTTCAACTTCCCGTCTTTATGATGCAATGAATGCCTTCCTGCGTCAACGTGACATCCAGTGGCGCGATGTCCGTCACTTGAAAACTCTCTGCTGGATGATGGTCGGCATCTTAGAGAGCCAGAGTGTCCATCTCAATGGCTTTGGTGTTTATGTCAACAGTCGCGCCCAGTTTGCCCAATCCCACCAACGCCGATTTCGGCGCTGCCTGTCCAACCGTCGCATTGATATCGCTGCCACTCACCATACTCTAGTGCAACAAGCCTTATCAAAGTGGGGCAAAAAGCGACTCTACCTAAGTTTGGATACGACCGTTGTGTGGAATTGCTTCTGCATTGTCTGGGTTGGTGTGGTCTACCGAGGACGTACGGTTCCAGTCGCTTGGCAGATTGTGCCTCAAGCTAGCAGCAGCGTCAGGTTATGGATAATTCAGCGGGTCCTCCGGCAAGCCTCACGAGTGATCCCGCAAGAGGTAGAAGTAGTGTTTTTAGCAGACAGAGGCTTTGCTGATGGCAAGTTGATGAAATATCTGAGGGAGACCTTGCATTGGCACTTCTGCATTCGGATTAAGCGTTCCTTCCAGTTTCAGCTTGAGGGGGAATGGCGCAAGGTGTCATCGGTGTCTCTTCAACCGGGGCAGGCTTATTTCACACCTGCGGTTGTGATTGGTAAAACTAGACCTTACTGTGATGTCTATCTTGCATTTGCTCATGACCAACAAAGTGGCGAAGATTGGGTCATTGTCAGTGACCAACCGACAACACTCCAGACCTTTGCTCAATATCGCCTCAGATTTTGTGTAGAGGAATCATTTTTAGACCTCAAGTCCAATGGCTTCAATCTTGAAGCATCCCGACTGCGAGACAAGTTTGCACTCTACCAATTGTGCGGAGTAATAGCGCTGACGACGGTGTTTTTAGTGTTGCAAGGAACGCAAGTTGTCGCATCAGGCAAGCGTCGTCTAGTGGATGCCCATTGGAATCGTGGCATGAGTTATCTCAAGCTAGGGTGGAATTGGGTTCGTCTTGCCATGACTCAGCAGTGGACAATTCAGATATATCCATTTTTATCGAGTCTAGCTGACCCTCAGCCTGCCTTTGCTTCTAAGCGTCAACAGGAGGATTCATTTAAACGTGAATTCACCGTCCTTAACCGCATTCCAGCTTCTTAGTTTTGTCAGTCAAGCAGCTCCTGATAGTCTAAGGGCGAAATTAAACGAGGATGAGGCGAAACTATATAGCCTGATCTGGAGCCGCGCGATCGCCTCGCAGTGTAAAAATGCCCAGTTACAGAAGACTCGGATTGTTACGCAGTCGGGTACAGCATTTTGGCAAGCACGAGGTCAAGTAGTAGCATTTTCCGGCTATACACGCTACTGGAACGATTTATCAAAAGATTCACAACTGCCCATAGTACAGCAGCAGCAAAAGTTAACGCTTAAAGACGCTGGTTCCGAGAAGAAGCAAACACAGCCACCACCACGATACACCGAACCAAAGCTGGTGCAAGTGATGGAGAAAAAGGGTATCGGTAGACCTTCCACTTATGCCCCCACAGTCAAGGTACTACGCGAACGTAACTACGCCAATTTGTTAAAGGGATGCCTACAGCCTACCCAACTGGGCATGGAAGTTGATGAGTTTTTGGGCAAAACACTACCCAAAATGATTCAGCCTGAGTTTACCGCCGAGATGGAAGCTCAATTAGATGCGATCGCGCTCGGTAAACAAAACTGGGAAAAGTACCTGATTAACTGGAATGAGACATATTTTGCACCAGCCCTCAAAGCTGCCTATCAGTCATTAGGGGCAACCCCAGGGGGTGCTTCACGTAAAAGTAGGTCATCGTCAAGTGATAGTAGACAAGCAGCGTTGACAGAAATTCACTGCCCGAAGTGTGAGTGGCTGATGCAGAAAATTTCCTGTCATTCCGAAAAGCTACAAAGTGACCACTTTCTAAAATGCTCGAACTCTTCTTGCGGCGCTGCTATGTTCTGGTCAAATAAGCAGCAGGGATACGAGTTGCCCTATTCCAACACTCAGTCTTCTGCCCAAAACAACAATAGCCCAAATCGCAGAACCAACAAGGCTTCAACAAAAACATCAGCTACTAAAAAATGGCTACCGCAGAACACAGATGGTACTTCTTGCCAGGAAAGCTCTAATCCACAAGCCGCTACACAGTATCCCTGCCCTGTATGCGCTCAACCACTTGAATTGTATGAATACAAGAAGGGGAACGAACTTAAACAAATGCTTCGTTGCTCAGATCCTTTGAAGAGAAAGCAGGACGACCATAAACAAGCTGTTTATTTTGCTTCTCGTGGAGTATTTTGGTCGCCCGTTCATGGTGAAGTTGGCAAGTCTAACAGTCCCCAAAAAGTAGCTTCACCCACTAAATCTAATCAACCAAGCCGTTCGGTAAACAATACGTCTACCTCTGTTAATAAAAATGCCAAAAGTTCGGAAACCGTTGCCTCACTACCTCAACAAAACTTGACTGAACATCTATGCCCTGTGTGTCAGAAGCCGCTAGAACTTTACAACTATACTAAAGGAAATGAGCCTCATCAGATGCTACGTTGCTCTGACGCTTCTGTCAGGAGGAAAGACGACCACAAAGACGTAGCTTTTTTCGCTTCCCGTGGCGTGTTTTGGTCGCCTAAGTTTGGTGAAGTTGTTAACCATAGAGTTAGCAAGTAAACTACCGTTAGCTACAACTACAGCTAAACTTAGCAAGGGAATTTTAAGGAGCAGAACATAAGTTTAGATCAGGTACTAGACTTGAAACATAGCTCCCACCGCCAAACCAGCCCATCCTCTGGATCATTATACTCACTGACGAACTGCATACCGACTTTCTGAAGCACGCGAGTCGAAGCATTGTATTCGGGGAGCGTGTGGGCGATAACAGCCTGGACGCATTTTGCGTCTCTTGCGCGATCAATAAGCGCTGTAGCCATAGCAGTTGCGTAGCCACAACCTTGAAACGGCGGAAAGGTAAAATAGGCTATCTCGACTTGACCATTGCTATCTGGTTTACCCTTGAATCCACAAGTACCGACAATCTGCTGTTGTCCGTTAGCGGCGAGATAGCAACCCCACTCGTGAGTATCGCCGATTTTAGACAAGAATAACTTGATCTGGCTTGCTACATCTTGAACTAAGAGATGCAGGTCATTAGAAATGGTATACGGAATCAGGGCAGTTTCAGGACTAATAATAATCTGATTTAGCAGCGCCATGTCGAGCTTGATAAGTGAAATCACGTTCATTGCCTCAAGCAGCGTATTTCCTAATATTTAATGTTTAAGTTTGATTGGTGGCTCATACTTGAACAACCCGTTGCACGTCTTAGCGCCATTCGATTATCCGCCTCAAATATCCAAGTTAGACTCTTTGTTTTTCTGCTCCTGCATTACTTGCTGCAAAACGCTTACGCACTTCTTAAGCCCTTCCAAATCCTTCGGTGTCAGCAGTATATTCCCGCAACCAACTTGAAGGCGATTTCTCTTCAATGATTTCTGGCAATGTATTTCCCATTATTTAATACTCCCGCTAATTAGTAGGCGCTATTTGTAATAGGAATTGGTTGTTTATTTTAACTTATTTCTCTGTTGTTTTAAGCAAAAAACTGGTCTGGATTTTTCAATTAAATTCGTTATTAAAGCTCAGATTGCTCTACAATCTCTTTCTCCTTTATTGCCTCCAGCACCCGCTCAAACTTCTCCACATCTCTTTGGGTGATGCTGCCTTGAAGATTGCCATTAGATAACTCTAATATTGTTGACTGCCGTTGGCTGCAATCTATTCGCATATCTAAACCAATCTTAGTAAAAGTGTACCATCCGCCAGTCCACGACACATGATCTGAGCTTTGGTTCTTAGCAAACGCAGAGAGGAGCCTGATCCCTAGTTTCACTGCTCTTTTATTCAGCTGCTCTTGCTGTATGCTATCTGCGCTATGAGCGTTTATTCCATCTTGAATTTCAATTTTCGATGAGATTGGAGAGCTAATCACCTCAACTTCAGCCTGTTGTTTCTCCACGCGCTGCCGCGCTGCTTCAATGTTTTTCTGTTGCACATACCCAGGTGTAATGGCTTTAATATGGTCAACATACGCTTGCACTTGCTCAGGGCTTTCCAGTGTTCGCGCGTGGTCACTCTGGCGGAGGAAGCGATCGCCATCCATCATCTCGCCGCGCTGCAACGCTAGCAGATAAACTTCTACATCCTTATCTAATTGGGAAAGTTGAAAATGCTCTTTGGTGACAGTCTTAGCGAGTAACTTGTATTGAGTCCGATAATGGGCTTTCTTTTCTCCCTCGCAAGAGCCAACATTAATCTGTGCTTGGGTGTAGGCTAATGCCCCCTGATTCACTATTAAGTCATCTAACCCTTTATTAAGATTGCCATCCCACTTCACAACCTTGCAAGCACACCCACGAGCTTCAAGTAATTCAATCCCTCTGACCATTTCTCGGCGCACGTTCATGACTGTGGAGACTTTAATGTCTTGGTCGAAAGCAAATTTAAACTCTCGTCCTGGCGTTGCAAAGACAGCAATTGCTTCATTGAGTTGGCGTTGAGGTAAGCGGTTTTTCTCCTGGTCATTAGCCAAATAGAGGGCATTGACCCCTGATACTCCAATCGTTACTTCCCCCTGGCTCAAACTTGAAAGCGTCTTTTTCCAACCCTCGGTAATCGTGATTGGGATCTCTTTATGCTGATAGACAACATACCAAAAACCACTTGCTCGTTCTGCTGATGTTGGTTCCACCCCATACTTGGCATAAATTTTCTCTGCTAACTCATCAGGGACTTCGGGTAAATACGGTGAACGTGCTACACCTACCGGATGCTCATACTTGATGTATTGAGTCTCGCCCTTCTGCTGAGTTTTCTGCTCATCAATCCTGGGGTGATCTGGCTTAAAGCATCCCCAAGGATTGAGCGCTGGTCTTTGACCTGGTTGAAGAGTTGGAAGCGATCGCGCATCAACTCCAGCTTTACCCCACCATCCGCCTTCAGCAACTTGTTCGTAGCGATTGATCAACTTCGCCATCGGCACAGTTACGAACTGCCCTGAACCCATCGTCTCCAAGCGATCGCTCAACAGAGACTCCAGGGCGCTACGACCTGAAATACTTTCTGCATTCATGGCAATCAATTGGGGATGGATGGCGCTTTGCTTAAACTCCTGCCAATGCTTCAAGGTGATATTTAAAGGTGGTTCATCCGAGTATGCTGGCTTCCAGAATGGCTCCAATTTCTGCGGCTGCGGTGTAGTGCTTAGACCTATCCGCTTTAATTCTTCTGCTACTTGCTTTAGCTGCTCTGCGCCTGCCCCCTCTGCAAAGACTTGATTTGAACGCAGCGAGCGCACAGTTTCGGCTAGCTGTTGTAACTGTGGGTGATTGCGAACCAGCTCGTCCACTCGTTCAACACCAGAGCGAAGAGATTGCAAGTGTTCTGTAATTGCTTCTGCTGCGTGTCGTTCGTAGATAGTAAATGCCCGTTCCTTCATCCCCCCGAACTTGTAGTTAAGGACTTGGTTGTTTAGCCCTGTAGTGCGTTCAGCTAAAGCCTGTAGCTGTTCTAGCAAGCCAGGAAATTGAAACTGTTGCTGGGCATTGAATGAGTGAACTGTTTGGGCAAGGGAAGCGATTGCGTCCTGGCGCTCCAGATTGAGAGCGAGTTCGGCAATTTCTGATAGTGTGTCAGAGAGGGATGTTTGAGCTTGCTGCTCGGAGAGCATCTGAGCCATTTCGGTGATGCCCTCAAACTTATATTGATCAGCCTCACTACTGAATTTTTCAAGTTGCTTGGTCAGCATTGCCACTTGGTCTACCAGTCCCATGTCTCCTAATTGCGACTCAGCCTGGACTGATTGCAAATTTTCCACTAGCCCACTCATACCTGCAAACTGAGTTGGTACTTTATCAGTGAATTTTGACAATTGTTGAGTGAGAGCGACAAGCTTTGTGTCCAAACCTTTTTCGGTCAATAGCTGTTCATCGTTGACCGAATTGAACATTTGGGCTATTTCGGTGATGCCCTCAAACTGATATTGACGAGGTTCACTACCAAGCCTTTCAAGTAGAGCCGTGAGCGCCGCTACCTGATCTACCAGCCCTATGTCTAGTAATTGCGACTCAGCCTGAACTGACTGCAAAGTCTTGACTAGCCCACTCATACCTTCAAACTGAGTTGGTACTCTATCAGTGAATTCTGATAATTGCTGAGTCAGAGCAACAATTTTTGCGGTAAGGCCTGTTTGGGTCAATAGCTGTTCATAGTTAACCGAATTGAGTACCGCTTCTAGATCACCAAAATCAAATGTTTGTCCGCGCTCAAATTGCTGGACAGCCTCACTCACTTTGGCGATTGCCTCTGAAAGTTCTTGTTCGGACTGCCAGTTTAGAATAGCTTGAACAAGTTGTTGAGTTTCAGGTCGCAGATCATCAACTAGGGCAGCTGCATCAATTGCCTCATCAAAGCGTGACTGAAGCACAGATTCAGCAATAGACTGTTCACTCCGCCATTGCTTGATAGCAGAATCAACTGCTTCAAGCTGCTGCATCTTGCCTGTTTCTGCCAGCACTTGGGTAAGTTGATCTAGTTTTGTCTGAATCTGCGTCAGACCTTTAACTAAGCTAGCTTCAGACTCTTGTTGTGTTACTGCTGCTGCAAGTTCTGTTAATCCCTCAAACTGGTACTGTCTGGGTTCTGGATTTAGCTCTTCAATACGTTGAGTCAGTGCAGCTAATTGAAGATTTAGACCACTTTCCTCAAATATCTGTTGATCATTAACTGATTGTACCGTCTGTGCGAGGTCGGCTAAGGCTGCTGTCCATTGTCCATCAGTTGACCATTCTGAGAGCGCATCGGCAATTGAGTCTGTCCGTTGTGGGTAATTTGCGTCTTGTTGTCCATAATTTCTGTGTAAGCTGACATCACCTCCTTCTTGACCTGGAGTTGTACCATGCTCGTATCCTCTAGTTTGGTTGAGAGCTTGTTCATTGCCTCGACTAGCGCTTGGATCGATTCGCTCATTTGATCCGATTTCTGTTGCTCTAGAGCTTCCTTGAACTGAGCGATGAAAGCGTCCAGCATCTGTTTCACTGTTAACGGGATGGTGTCCATCTGCTTTCGCATATACGTCTCTTGGTTCTTGTTCTCCTTCGCGGCTGCCGTGTTCTGGGCTTTCAATTCTGCCACGCTCTCGGTCAAAGATGCGATCGCTTCCAATAAAACTGCGTTGCTGGTTGTCATAATGCTCTCCAATTAGTTCTAGAGGATTGTCTTGAGCTACACTTTTTTCTACCCATTCGTGTAGTTTCTCCAGGTTTTCAACATAAACTTTGATGTCTTTGGTCTGGCGCGAGATTTTCACGTAAAACGGTTCTTGGGCGGAGGTCGGGCTGTTCGTGGCAGCGACGATAACCCTCTGTGCTGTAAGTCCTTGGGCGCTGTAGGCTGTGGAAACGTTAGCGTAATCAAGACCCAATGGCATGGAGCCGTCAACTGTCTCTTGTTTACCATTCTCGTCAACGATAGTAAGCTTCTTGCCGTCGATAGCTTTAACGATGAATTCTGTTCCATTGATCTGGCGAGCTTTTTTATTTGTCACGTTCCACCGCAGGCGATCTCCTACGGCAATAGCAATATCTTGAGTACCAAAGACTTCTTTATCCTTGTAAAGAGAAGGATCGAACCAAAACAGGCGACCACCCTCTGTTTCAACTAGAAGTTGACGGTCTTTAATACCGACGACTTGATAAAGCTTGCCCTTTTTAAGAGGAGTGCTTTTGTAGTCCCGTGTGAGTCTAATTAGATCGCCCTTGTTGTAGTTCTCAAATCGTTGTTTTTGCTCGGTAGTCAGTTGCCGATTTACTAGCTGTTTGAATTGACAATCTTCTCCCAAATTGCCTTCTGCTCTCAATCCTTGGCGTAAAGCAAGGGTTATAGCTAATCGCTCGGCATTCGTCCCCGTCACAATTAAAGTTTCAGTGCGTTCTTTGACCGACAACGATAACCATTGCTCTGCTATTGCTTGCGTTCTATCCTTTCTTTGGGGAATTTCTTGCACATAGCCATGCTCAACAAGCAGACTAAGAGCATTTGCGGCATGACCATCTGCAATCAGTTCAACTGCTCGTTTCTGGACTTCATTTTTCTGCCGGATGATTTCTCTGAGGCTGAAGGTGGTTGCACCATGATCTATCAAGGAGCGCATCGGGCTACCTGCTTCAACAGAAGGATTTTGCTTCGTGTCCCCGACTAATAGGATTCGCGCTCCAACTGCATTTGCCTTATCTAGCATCGTTTCCATCTGACGAGCGCTGATCATCCCAGCTTCATCTACAATCCAGAGTTGGTTAGCTACAGTCTCCGCGTCTTTGAGAACTAAAGTTTCAACTGTGTTTGTCTCAATCCCAAGCGATTCTTCAAGAATCGAGGCCGCCTTGATTGTGGGGCTATATCCCCTAATACTGACATCTACCCCAGACTTTTCAATCAGCCGCTTCAGTTCACGCATGGCGGTTGTTTTGCCAACACCAGATAGTCCATGAAGCACAAGATGTTGGTCAACTGCACTTAATGTCTTGGCAACCGCCAGGGCAAACGCATCTAAATTCTGAATGTCTTACACAGTAAGATTTTCAAGAATCGATAAATATAAATGCTAAACGTCTAAACCCCTTTCCTAGTCTGCCTTTCAAAAATAAGATGCGTTTGCCCTGTGGCAACCGCCGTCGCTTGTCCAGAATTCAGCCCTGCCCCTTCAAGTGAGCGCCTTGCTACGGCTTCACTCATAATCGGATTAGTCTTGCCTTGCCCTGACATCCAGCCTTTGACAGTCTTCGTCTCCCGCTCAATCGCTTCAACCGTAGTAAATCTTTTCCCTAATGGCAGTAATTCTTTATGCCGAGCGATCGCCCAGTTAAGCTCCTTAATCCCGAAGGTTTGAATATGGTCAAAAACATATTGATAAATATCTTCTCGACTAAAGCTTACCGAACGCTCCGATAGGTGTCGGATGGCGCTCTGTAACTCTTGTTTCGCTGAACCCTGTCCAAGTGGCTCCACACTCGGATGCTGGAGTGTGGGATTGTCAATTGCCATTACAGCCGCTTCTTTTCGCCATCTGGTCTGAAGTTCTGCTAATGTTTCGTCAATCCGCTTAGTCTTCCGTGTCGTTAGTACCGCACCATCTCGATTTTCAGCATTAACTTCTAATCCACGCTTTTGTAAGTTTTCTACTATCTGACGTGAGCGTTTACTGAATTCTGCAATTTGCTCTTTTGTGTATCCTTTGATTTCAAAAGAATGTCCCTTCTCTAAATCGGTTTCAGAGATTTCATACCCTAGCTGTTGAACTTTTTGAGCCAATAGTTGACGGTAATAACTCCCCAGCCACTCAGCGTCAACGATGCTCTCGTGCCAAAGTGAACGCCATTTGCCATCGCGACAGTGTGTGCCATTCATGATCACGCAATGGCTGTGTAGCTGCATATCCATCTCGCGTGAAGTGTGGTGCGGGATGATCGCCGCTATTATATTCCCCGTGTTAACGACAGAGCGATCGCCATCCACTTGCAACCGCGCTTGGGCATACATCTTTTCCACTACATCCAGCGTTTCTTTAACAGATTCCATGTGAATATCAAATAACCGAACATCACCACCCAAGTTCATTGCCATTGAGAATGATTTCGGGGCTGACAGAGTTAAGTCGTGCGCTAACCGCTCTTTGGTATTTTTGTTAGAGCGTTCTCCTCTGATGCGCTCCTCTGTCCCTGGCTGATAGCCGTAAAACATTTGCCTAAAATCTTGGCGTTGAACACATCCCTCAAGCCCAAGGGTAGATGCTCCTTTTCCATGCCAAATAGCCTGCGTCATTTTTGACGAAGATGAGCTGCTGTAATTAACCTCGTCATCACCAAGGCTTTCATCGTTGGTGTAATAATCTTCCTGCTCTTGGTTGTGTGAACTAATCGTACTAATGCTTCTCACGCTTTGATTACCAATCGGAACAGATTATCTATGTTCAGCGCTCAAAATTTTTCAAAACCGAGTAACTCTGCTTGTACTACATAAAAGTTTCAAGCGTACTATGATTAACTCCAAATTTGAGCATTTTTCAAAGTGTCGTGTTGCAACTTTGTGTGGCGATGGGTGTGTACCCAAAAAGCCTACTTTAAGATAGCACTAAAAATCCTTGGATTCCTTGCTGTATCTGGCTTTGATGCAAGTCTTGTTTGATTTTTGCAATTTTGATATTACTCCTGCCAATAAATAAATTAAGTTTGCAAAAACTGGCGGTTTTCTGACAAAAGATTGCGTTGATCTGACAAAAGATTGCGTTGATCTGACAAAAAAACCTTAATTGGCGTATTCCCTAAAATGTGAAGTTTTGAAAAGTTTTTAGTAAGTTACTCCTGGTTGTTCGGTTTTGAAAGTTGGTTGCTATTTAGATTTAGATGTATTGGAGAATGCTATGAAAAGTCCTCGGAGCGCTGGGGGCGATGGGGTAACACCGAATGTCTTATCTTGGACAGTTGGAGTAGATGTTGGCACTAGCGGCACAAAATCTTGTTTCTTTGGTGAGTCTCCTGAATACCCGTTCAAGCCGATTGAAAAGTTTTTCCTTGTCTCTCCCTATGTACGCGAATTAACGCAGGCAACTTATAATGATGCCCTGGAATACCAGGGTGATAGTCAGGGTAGCTTGGATTCAACTTTAGTTTCTTTCATTAATCCTGATTCGGGCGAGCGCGTGTTCTGGGAGTTGGGAGAAACTGCGGCACGACCTGGCTTCTTGCAGGTGGCATCCCGAAAGTTTGAGTTTTGTCTAGCGAAGGTGTTTGGGCTGCTTGGTTATTTGGTTCATCAGTATTTGCAGACGACCGATGCGATTAATTTAAATCTGGGTGTACTACTGCCGTTAAATGAATTGGAGGATCGGCATCTATTGGCTCAATGGATTAGGCAGACAATAAACGATTTTGAATTTAATGGGGTGGCAATCCGGAATATGAAGTTGGCGACATTCGATTGCAAGCCGGAGGGGTATGGTCTGTTTCGGGCTTATTCTGCGGAGCGAGTTTTGCTGATTGGTCATCGGGATTCGACCTGGCTGTGTTTCAATAGCGGCAAGCTGAATACAAAGCTATCTCGTACTTTGCCGGAAACAGGGATGCATGACTTTATCCGGTCTATTCGTTTCCCGATATCAAATGAGTTACAAGCTGCTAAAGTTCTTAGTTTGGCTGGTCGCAAGCTCAAGCAAAAGCCATTGATGGAACTAACTCAGACACGCTCTCAAGCGGAATTTGAGCAGCTACAACAGGCGATCCGACAGGCGCATAGTCAGTATTGGGTGGATAGACGCTCTCAGTTCAGTTCCTTGACAATGAGTAATTGCCAGACGCTTCCAGTATCGGGTGGCACTGCTCACTATTTTTCGGAAGAACTTAACCAACTGTTCGCTAAGGAGTTTAAGGTGCAACTTCACTGGTGCAAGAATCTTCACAATGAATTTCGCAGCCGATTCAATCTCGGCTTTGGCAACGACGAGCTGCTATACCGTTTTGCAGACCCTTACGCTTACACAGTATCGCTGCCAGCTGTTGAACGGTATGAAGTGAAGTCGGTAGCAGTTGTAGGGGAGTCAGTCAATGTCTAGAAAAGTGCCGAAAAGTTTGCGAGTCGTTCTGAATGTAGATCCAAGCCTTTCGACCCCTCTGGGGGCGGCGGAATATTACCTTTGCTCCGGTGAGGTTAGACCCCTAGAAGCATATCAAGCTGCCATCAGTTGCCTCCTCGCTCCACTTGGTAAAGCTATCAGTGGTTGCTCCCAGGCTGAGATTGCAGAGGCGATCTCTATTTCGAGAACTCAGTTTGAAATTTTCATGGTTCTAGCTCAAAACCGTTGCCAAAACAGTTTCGACAATTCTGTTCGCTTTTGTGAGTCCAATGCAAGTTCATGTATAGAGAACGTTAATCAACTTACTTCGGGCATGACAAACGTTCATCCGGTTCAAGATGATGACTTTGAAGAAAACCTAGACCTAGAAAATGAGAGGCTTTGATATGTCAGCTAACACAATCCATAATTCTTTCAAGGAAATTGCCAAGCGCTACTCTATTGATGAAGACCAAATTTCTCCAATCCTAGAATCAATCAAAATCAAAAGTTCAGCTAAACCATCTGATGAACAACTGAGAGGATTTGAGCAGGTTTGCCAAATGGTTCAGTCTGGGATAGAACTTGATGTTGCAGTGCAATCCATTCATGAACAAGCTAAGAACAATAACTTGGCTCAACCAGAAAATGGTGAGGCGTTGCCTGCTGCTCAAGCTCAACTTGAAGTTGAGGATGGGATAAAAGTCCAAATTGACAATTATGCTCTTGAACTAGCTGAACGCGCAGCAGACGCTAGTGTGGCAAAAATTCCCCAAATGGCGATTGAGGAAGAACAACGCTTTCGCGAAGCATTTATCCAACGCTTTCGTCAGCGCCTAGCTGAACGTCTGCAAGACCCCAGTGTTAAACAGCAATTTCAGGCAATGATTGAGGGTGAAGATATGGGAAAGTTGCCAATGCTCTCACCGAGTCCGACCTCGAATATGGCGTTGCCCAGCAATTCGTCTTCCAGCAGCTAAATATTTTTGTCCATCAACATCAGGGTGCGCTCAACAGTAGAGAGCGAACGCTGAGACTTAAAGAAGAGGAACATACTCAGAAACTTCGTCAGCGAAAGCTGATGCGCTACGAGTTAACCCTTTTTCTCGGCTCAATCGGTGCGCTCGCTACTGTATTTTTGCTTGGTCTGAGCATCGGTGCGGTTTCAGGAGTTAATCTTCCCGATGGTACTGTCTGCCGTCAATCTAACTTGCCTTGCAATTGGCTCCGCTTCCGCCAACCGAAGGGCATATTTTAGCCACTGGTGGGTATTGACGTTATTTTCAAGCGAATTTCCCTCAAAGAAAAGACATCTTTATCTGTCGGACTCCAAACATCCTCTTACATTTGCCAAACTAAACTTTAGGTGAAACTTTGTGCTTTCCACAGAGCAAGTTCAAATATTGTCTACTGAAATAGTAGTAACACCGCCAGCACTTAGACCTTACCAAAAGAAGTTTATTGCTGATATCTACGCTCACATCAAAGTGGGAGCTAAACGTATTCTGGGTGTAGCTGCAACTGGCAGTGGGAAAACTGTAGTAATGGCACAGGTGATCGCCCATGCTGTTGCCAAAGGCAGGCGGGTAATGATTGTAGTTCATAGGGACGCATTAATTGAGCAAAGTTACTCTGAGCTTTGCTCGTTCGGATTAAACAACTGCGGCTTTATCAAATATGGATGGCAGGAGAACCGAGATTCCCTGATTCAAGCTGCTTCAGTTCAAACTCTCCCTAAACGAGATTGGTGGCATCAATACCCAGTTGATCTAGTAGTGCTAGACGAGGCGCATTTGACAGCCTTTGCCTCCGTAACAAAACAGATGATGGCTGAAATTTATCCGCAAGCTATCTATTTGGGGCTTACTGCTACACCTTGGAGGCTAAACAAGAGAGAAAGCTTAGGTGATATTTTTGAAGCTGCCGCTTTTGCGCCAATGCCCTACGAGTTGATAAATTCCGGTTTTTTGGTCAAACCTGCTTATTTCAGCCCCAGCGTTACTGACTTAAAGAAGGTTGGTACGGCGGCGAATGGCGATTTCGATCAAGGTCAGCTTGCCTTAGCGTGCGATCGCCCAGAATTAATTCAACAAATAGTACGTGATTGGCATAATTTGGCATACGGTCGGCGCACTATTGCCTTCACTGTGAACGTCTCTCATGCACGTAATTTAGCTGCTGCTTTTACTGCTGCTGGAGTGCCATCCGCTCACGTAGATGGCACTATGCCGCCCAAGGTAATCAATTACATTTATGCCCAGCTAGCAGAAGCTAAAATCCTGCTACTCGCATCGTGCCTCAAGGTAACGGAAGGTTTCAACTTACCGAGTGTGAGTGCAATTATTTCAACACGCCCCACCCACTCAAAGTCCTTGCATTTTCAAATGCTTGGTCGTGGACTACGACTATCACCTAAGACGGGTAAAACAGATTGTATCGTTCTTGATTCTAGTGGTAATGTCCAGCGTCACGGGTTTGTTGAGGATATTAAGCAAATTAGCTTAGAGCCAGGATTTGACTCGACAGGGGGTGAGGCTTCCAAGAAGGTTTGCCCGCCTGAACACGGCGGTTGTGGTGCAATCTTGTATGCCTTCCACATGAGATGTTGTGAATGCGGTTATATCTTTGAACAGCCTAAAAAAGTATATCTAGTCCCAGAACTGGAACAACTGCTTAGTTCTGAGGATAAAGAGCGATATCAGTTCTATCGGAGTAAGTTACGCGAGGCTTACCAGAAAAGTTTTGCGCCTGGATGGGCAGCGATGATTTTTAAGGAGCGCTATGGGCATTGGTCGCCGGATGCTTGGGCAATCGGAGCCATTTTTGGAGACAACCCGAAACTAGAGCAACGAACGTATTATCTCAACCACCTTAGTGCGATCGCCAAACGCCTAGAAAAGCCTGAATCATGGGTACAACGGCAGATGGAATTAGAGTTCGGCTTTAAGCAAACTGCCTAAACACGGTCAAACATAAACACTTGCAGAAAAAATATGATGGATGATAAATTAGGCGGTTTGGATAATATACCCGCTTCTGAGCGCTCTGGTATCAGTATCGAATGGCACGAAGATAAGCAAAAGTTAATAGTGTTAATAGCTACACCCTTAATAAATAGGGGAAACTGCAATTTAATTTGCCCATCATCTTAATGCTGTTGGCTTCAGGGTTTCTAACCTGCTTCTCATGTCATAAGATATACTGCGTAAGTAAGCTTTAGGACAAACTATTCTCCCTTTGGCTATGTACACTAGCTTACAAAAAGGGTAGGATGATGCGGGCATAACAGCATAGACAGAAGTTCACCTTACAAGAGATCGCTCTAACGAGAGTATCTCTACGTCGGTAGTCTTGCTCATGTTAGAGAAAGCAGATTAAGGTAATTTTATGTCATCTCAAGCAGATAAAACTGAGGCTGAGTTAAAACAGTTATGGTCTGGGAAAGTACCGCCCCTGACTCCAGAGCAAATAGATATAGCGCTGCAACTGTGGCAGAAAATAAAAACCCGTAGAGAGCGAGAAAAAGGATAGATTTTTCTAATTCTTCTATTGTTGTCTAGTTTTGCACTAGCAGCAAGCATTTGTAAGGCTAAGAATTAGGAGCAAGTATTGGTTAACGAAAATCTCATTTCACCAGTGAAGCGGAATTAATTTGTCACGCTAGAAATAGG
>JAHHHE010000060.1 GCA_019359535.1 Gloeocapsa sp. UFS-A4-WI-NPMV-4B04 | reverse complement strand
AGAACTTCTTCTCGCTCTGCTTCCGGTTGTGGTTGGTTTCGCGCCATTTATGTTGAGCAACGATTCAATATTTTCTTGTTTCTAGCTTACACTCTTTTCCAGCTAGCTTTGCTAATGTAGTTTTTTTGAGACGTAAATGAATTTTTGGAGCGTTTTAACTGATTTAAAAAATAACGGAAAGCAATTTGTAAATTAGCCGAAATATAGCTGTTATTGAGATCGCGATCAGTCCAGCTGCAACCGCTAGTAATACTACTGCTTGTTTCTTAATTGAGTTATCCAAGATTGGGACGAACAAAACAATAGCTAACGTAACTCCCGTAATAATTAACAAATCCCACTTTTCAATCCAACAACGAAATTGAGCAAAAATTACTAAAGTTAAAATTAACGCCGAAACACCTAAAGTAATATTTACTGATTGAACGAAGTTGTAAAGAGCGATCACAATCAACGCACCTTCAAGCCCACTAAAACCAGCAGAAGTCAACAACTCTAGGGTAGAAAAACTTGGTCTAGAAGGGGGTTGGGGGTTGGGTGACTGGACGGTTTGGGGGTTGGGGTGGCGGTGTTTTAGCTATGTTGAGCGCGTCTATTACCTCCTGTGCTGATTGAAAGCGTTGATTTGGTGGCCGAGGCAGCATTCTGTCTAATACGTCTGCGAGTGGAGCGCTAATTCTAACTGACGATCGCTACTTCCACTGGTTACTATAAGCATCAAACAGTTGTGCTGCTTCTTTACCTGTGAGCAACAGTAAAGCCGTTACCGCCAAGGCATACAAATCTGTGGATGGACTTCGCCCCCTGCCATTTGTTCAGGAGGTGCAAATCCCATTGAATAAATTCCAGTCGAACTATCAGCAACAGCAGCTGTATTCGTCACCTGTTTAACTGCTCCAAAATCTAACAGGTAAAGCTTGCCATTGCGATCGCGCATAATGTTTGAGGGCTTAATATCGCGGTGAATTGAATTATGCTCATGTACAAATTTCAGCACTGGTAAAATTGCCCGCAACACTTCTGACCAGGAAAACTTGCTCTTAATAGCTAGTTCTTCCTCTAGATTTTTGCCATCAATGAATTCTTGTACTAGATAAAAAAAACTGTCCTGTTTTGGATGTTTTAAGCTAGGGACAGTCAATTCAAAAAAAGCAAATAAATCGGGAATTTGATCGTGTTAGTTGCCGAGTTCTTCTAAAACTTCTGCCTCGCCTTCAAATAGCTTTTGAGCAATGCGTCCAGCTGATTTGGGTTCAATTCCCCAGCAGCCTTGAACTGCTTGACGACACAAGGGCGCATTTTTGGAGTATAGCGATCGCGTGCCAAAAACGCCGCTGCAAACCCGCCTTGCCCTAACAACTTTAATGATAAATAGCGTCCTACTAAAATTAGCGGCATACCACAGCTAGTGTAGTATTTCTGTTGCACCGTCTTCAGCGTTGCACTATCATCTAAATCCGCAAAATATTTTTGAGGGCGAGGGCAGCCTGAACGGGTGCAGTAAACTTCCATAAGTAGGGGCGTTAGTATTAGCGAGTCTATGTTCTACTAGGCAATAGATTCGGCGGCGGGGCGAGAGATTTTTAGATCCAAATTTTCCCTTTTGATAGTTCAATGCTTAGTTAAATAACTAAGTTAACCGTTTAATTAAATTCCGGTAGAATCAAGAATTACAGGCTGGAAAACATCTTTTTCTATAGGTGGCGATTCCAAAATATCCTTGCTCCATCCAGGTGTAGTGAATTGAGGTAATATTTCCCGAATAAATGCTTCTGCTGCCTTTGAGCGGTAGCGATTGGGGTTAAAAATCACCCACAGCGTCCGTTTCACAGTAACGCCTTCAATATTTGCACAGTGAAGCACACCCATTTGCAATTCTTTGGCGATCGCCGAAAGCGAAACAAAGGCAGCACCTAACCCTGATTGCACAGCATTTTTAATTGCTTCGATCGAATTGAGTTCCATTTCGATTTTGAAGCGGCGCGTATCAATATCGCAGCGACTCAGAACTTGATCAATCACCTTGCGGATCGTTGATTGCGAGTCAAGGGCAATGAACTGTAGCTTATACAAATCTTCTTTTTGGATTGTATCGAGTTTAGCAAATGGGTGTAGGCTCGGTAAAATCAGCGCTAGCTCATCCTCCGCATAAGGCAGAATTTCTAACGAGTCTTGAAGTTCAGCTGGAATTTCACCACCAATAATTGCGAGATCCACCTGCCCATTTGCTACGCTCCAAGCTGTGCGCCGCGTCGAGTGTACGTGCAATTGCACTGCTACATCTGGGTATTTCTGGCGAAATAACCCAATCATCCGGGGCAAAAGATATGTGCCTGTCGTCTGCGAAGCACCAACAATCAAAGTGCCACCTTGGAGATTTTGTAAATCTTCAATCGCACGACAAGTTTCTTGACAAAGACTCAGGATTTTCTCGCCGTAATTCAGCAGGAGATACCCTGCTTCCGTCAGTTGAGCTCGTCGTCCTCCCCTATCGAATAAAGGTACATTTAGCTGTCGCTCTAAGTTTTGTACTTGTAAGCTAACGGCGGGTTGTGAGACATAAAGACTATCAGCAGCACGCTTAAAGCTCCCTTCAGCAGCGATCGCTTTGAGAATGCGTAACTGATCTAAAGTGAAAGGAAGGTCAGACATACGGCTAAATCCACAAAGAAGAAAGGAGACTGAGTGCAACTAATAGCTATGGTAACAGTTTATACCAAGCTTACTTTTGCCTGTTAAAACAAGGAAACTTCACCCGAAGTTGACATTAACATAACATTCTGCTCAAAGTCTCCTGTTGAATACTTTGTGGTATCGGCTGTACAAGATTTGATTTTCTTCAAATTACTTCATCTATTTATATGACGTTCGATCGGTTGACACCTAGCCATTTTGTGATGTTGGGTCTTTTATTAGGGTTTGCGATCGCTCATAGTGGTCTAGCTTCATTGCGTCCTTGGGCTGAAAAATACATCGGCCCCCGCCTCTACCGCGTTTTGTTTGCCTTAGTCAGCCTGCCTTTGGCTGTTGTGCTAGTTGTTTACTTTTTCAACCACAGGTATGAAGGTTTCCAATTGTGGCAAGTCCAGGGCGTTCCAGGAATCCAAACACTTGTTTGGCTACTATCAGCAATTTCGTTTTTGTTTTTGTATCCGGCTACGTTCAATTTACTAGAAATTGCCGCAATCCAAAAACCTCAAGTCCACCTTTATGAAACGGGCATTATTCGGATCACTCGCCATCCGCAGATGGTGGGACAAGTAATTTGGTGTATTGCCCACACACTTTGGATTGGCACTAGCTTTACTCTTGTCACCTCAATAGGGCTAGTGCTGCATCATTTATTTGGGGTTTGGCATGGCGATCGCCGTTTGTCGTACCGCTACGGTGAAGCCTTTGAAAGTGTCAAAGCTCGTACCTCGATCATTCCCTTCCTAGCTATTTTCCAAGGTCATCAAACCTTAAAATTGCAAGAGTTTCTGCGTCCTTCCTATCTGGGTGTTGCAGTTTTTATCCTGCTATTGTGGTGGTCTCACCCGCTTTTAATCCAGGCAACGAGTAGTGTTAACTTTTAATACAGGATCAGGGCTTAAAAATCAGGGATCAGTGAATATGGAAGGAATAAAGAAGAGAAATTAAAGCTTTTACAGTAGAGGTACTGCACACTCAAAGTCTAACCAATACGCAGCTTACCTCTAAAGTCCAGTTATCGGCTAATTAGAAGTTGCACTTTTCGGGGGAACAGAGACGACGCGCAAGCTTTCCTTAATCCCTATTAAGTTAACTTGATCCCCAGTTTAGAAATTTAAATTCATTCCTTGAGGATCTCAGCTAATAATTTGCTCCCAAATCGGTGTAGCATGATTCAAAATTACTATCTACCCTCAGGAGTCAGCTTTGGTTATCAAGCATTAAAAACAGCAGAATGAAAAAAAATTATACGTTTTAACATTCTGACGTTTGCACATTTCATTGAGCGCTGATAGCTAATTTAATAGCAAAAACCAATAAATTTAACTAGAGGAATCATGGTGCTGTCGGTAAGTGAGCGGACATTTACTCAGGAAGTTTTAAAATCTCCAATTCCTGTCCTCGTCAATTTTTGGGCTCCCTGGTGTGGACTGTGCCTACAAATTCAGCCTGTGCTTTTGCAATTTCAGGCTGTTTGTGACGAGCAAATCAAATTAGTTGCTGTTAACGCAGACGAAAATTTCAAACTTTCTAATTATTATCGACTGACGACTCTGCCGACGTTAATCTTATTTGAGGACGGTGAAGCTCAAGAGCGCATCGATAGCTTTCGCGGACGGGATAAGCTATGCCTTGCACTAGAAAAAGTCAGGAGCAACTACTTAAAGACCCCTAAAAATTACACAACGGTATCAAGTTCGTTATCTGCCGCAAATATAGAATGTCGTTCAGCATAGAAGCCAAAAGGCAATAAGTTTATTTCCATCACTTCCCTGGCAATAGCTCACTCTCGCTATATTTTTAAAATAATCTCAAATTTTCCCTACCCAGTTTCGTTCGGGGGGGGTATTTTATGATAAAAAGCGTATGTCACAATTGTTAACAGTTTAGTCAAGTCAGTAAACAATTTTATTAAGTAGGCGTGAGTGATGGAAGAAATCTATCAGTATGCCTGGCTGATTCCGGTATTACCTCTAGTGGGGGCAATGCTGGTCGGTCTTGGGTTGATCTCGTGGAATCAGGTGACAAACCGCCTGCGGCAGATAAACGCCGTGTTTGTCGTGTCCCTACTGGGGGCGGCAATGTTTCTATCTTGTGCATTGCTTTGGAGTCAAATTCAAGGACACGCACCTTATACCCGGACGCTGGAATGGGCGGCGGCAGGTAATTTTCACCTAAATATGGGCTACACCATTGACCACCTGACAGCCCTAATGCTCGTGATCGTGACGACAGTGGCTTTTTTAGTCATGGTGTATACCGATGGCTATATGGCTCACGATCCAGGATATGTGCGCTTCTATGCTTACCTAAGCTTATTTAGCTCTTCAATGTTAGGTCTGGTGGTCAGTCCAAACCTAGTACAGATTTATATTTTCTGGGAACTGGTAGGTATGTGTTCATACTTGCTAGTGGGATTTTGGTATGATCGCCCGTCAGCTGCTGATGCTGCTCAAAAGGCATTTGTAGTTAACCGCGTCGGTGACTTTGGGTTGTTATTGGGCATCTTGGGGCTGTACTGGGCAACAGGCAGCTTTGAATTTGGCGAGATGGGCGATCGCCTGCAAGACCTAGTGCAATCGGGTTCTATCAGCAATTTCTTAGCTATTGTGTTTGCAATCCTAGTCTTTCTAGGTCCTGTAGCCAAATCTGCTCAATTTCCTCTGCACGTCTGGCTACCGGATGCAATGGAAGGCCCGACCCCAATTTCTGCCCTGATTCATGCCGCAACGATGGTTGCAGCTGGCGTGTTTCTGATTGCCCGGATGTACCCCATATTTGAAGGTGTACCCGCAGCAATGAATGTAATAGCCTACACGGGAGCATTTACGGCATTTTTGGGTGCAACGATCGCAATTACTCAAAACGACATTAAAAAAGGTCTAGCTTACTCCACCATTTCCCAGCTAGGTTACATGGTGATGGCGATGGGTATAGGCTCTTACAGTGCCGGACTATTCCACCTCATGACTCATGCCTACTTTAAGGCAATGCTGTTCCTTGGTTCCGGTTCTGTGATTCACGGTATGGAAGCAGTCGTTGGTCACGATCCATCACTCGCTCAAGATATGCGGATGATGGGGGGACTGCGGAAGTATATGCCAATCACAGCAATTACTTTCTTAATCGGTTGTCTAGCTATTTCTGGTATTCCGCCGTTTGCTGGCTTCTGGTCAAAAGATGAAATTCTCGGCAACGCCTTTGCCGCTAACCCAGTTTTATGGGCTGTTGGCTACCTAACTGCGGGAATTACGGCGTTCTATATGTTCCGGATGTATTTCAGCACCTTTGAAGGTAAATTTCGGGGCAATGAAACTGAAATCCGACATCAGCTCAAGTCAGCAGATGCCATGGCTGTAGCAGCAGGTTTTAAAGAACCAGTCCCTGCGTTTGGGCCTGGGGCAATGGATACGCGAGAACTGGCTGCTACTCATGCTGGGCATGATCCTCACGCACATAGTGAATATCCGCATGAGTCACCTTGGACGATGGTACTGCCATTAATGTTGCTAGCGGTTCCTTCGATGCTGGTTGGGTTAGTAGGAACGCCTTATGCGAACTACTTTGAAGAGTTTATCTTTCCACCCAGCGAAACATTGGCAGAAGTAGCTCAAAAAGCCGCAGAGTTTAACCAAACAGAATTTTTTGTGATGGCGGGGAGTTCAGTAGGAATTTCCTTAATTGGAATTACGCTAGCTTCACTGATGTATTTGCAGGGCAAAATCAACCCAGCTGCGATCGCGGCAAAAATTAAGCCTCTATATGAGCTATCACTGAATAAGTGGTATTTCGATGACATTTACGATCTCGCTTTCGTCAAAGGATTACGCCGACTAGCGCGGCAAGTAATGGAAGTTGACTTTCGTGTTGTCGATGGTGCAGTTAACCTGACAGGCTTTTTCACCCTAATAAGTGGTGAGGGACTGAAATACCTAGAAAACGGTCGCGCCCAATTCTACGCCCTGATCGTATTTGGGGCAGTTTTAGGTTTAGTGATTCTCTTTGGTGTGACTTAAAACAGAGGAACCAGAGACTAGGGGCTAGGGGCTAGGGGCTAGGGGCTAGGGAATAAAAATAATACTATCTCCCCTGCTCCTCTGCTCCTCTGCTCCCCTGCTCCTCTGCTCAACTAATTCCTAATCCCTAATCCCTAGCTACAATGAATATCGCTAATTTTCCTTGGCTGACAACGATAATCCTGTTTCCGATCGCGGCTTCGCTGTTGATTCCCATCCTGCCGGATAAAGATGGTAAGACAGTGCGGTGGTACTCGCTAATTGTCGGGTTGATTGATTTTGCACTAATTGTTTACGTCTTCTACAGTCAGTACGACTTTAGTAATCCAGACTTACAACTGGTAGAAAGTTACCCTTGGATACCCCAGCTTGACTTGAACTGGTCGGTAGGTGTTGATGGGTTGTCAATGCCTTTGGTGATCCTAACTGGTTTCATTACTACGCTAGCGACTTTAGCTGCATGGCCAGTAACACTGAAGCCACGATTGTTTTACTTTTTGCTGCTGGCAATGTATGGCGGTCAAATAGCCGTATTTGCTGTTCAGGATATGTTGCTGTTTTTCCTAGTGTGGGAACTGGAGTTGGTTCCGGTATATTTCCTGCTGTCGATTTGGGGAGGTAAGAAACGTCAATACGCAGCAACGAAGTTTATTTTGTACACAGCCGGAGGATCGCTGTTCATTTTGGTAGCCGCCCTGACAATGGGATTTTATGGCGATACCGTAACATTTGATATGCGATCGCTTGGTCTTAAAGACTACGCCCTCAATTTCCAACTCTGGGTTTATGCTGGCTTTCTAATTGCCTACGCAGTTAAACTACCGATCTTTCCATTACATACCTGGCTTCCAGATGCTCACGGCGAAGCAACAGCGCCTGTGCATATGCTACTAGCTGGAATTCTCCTAAAAATGGGCGGATACGCTTTAATTCGGATGAATGCTCAGATGCTTCCCGATGCCCACGCCTATTTTGCACCAGCATTAGTAATTTTGGGAGTAGTCAATATTATTTATGCTGCTCTGACATCGTTTGCCCAGCGTAACTTGAAGCGGAAAATTGCTTATTCCTCAATTTCTCACATGGGATTTGTGCTGATTGGGATCGCTACATTTACTGATTTGGGCTTAAATGGTGCTGTCCTGCAAATGGTTTCGCACGGACTAATTGGGGCAAGTTTGTTCTTCTTAGTAGGAGCGACATATGACCGCACACACACTCTAATGCTGGATGAAATGGGTGGTGTCGGTCAAAAGATGCAAAAGATTTTCGCCATGTTCACCACTTGTTCGATGGCATCTTTAGCATTACCAGGAATGAGCGGATTTGTGGCAGAGTTAATGATATTTGTTGGCTTTTCTAACAGCGATGCCTACAGCCCTACCTTCAAGATTATCGTCGTCTTCCTGATGGCTGTTGGCGTAATTCTGACCCCGATTTATCTGCTGTCGATGTTGCGCGAGATATTCTACGGTGCAGAAAATAAGGAGTTAATCTCACACGAAGCTCTTATTGATGCCGAACCGCGAGAAGTCTTTATCATCGCCTGTTTGTTAGTGCCAATTATTGGGATTGGTTTATATCCTAAGATGCTGACTCAAGTGTACGATGCAACAACAGTACAGTTAACAGCGCGACTGCGCGATTCAGTACCAAGTTTGGCACAGCAACAAGTACCAACTGTATCGTTCCGTGCGCCAGAAATTGGTGTTAGGTAGCGATCGCTATTTCAAATTAATATTGTTGTAAGGGTGGATTACTTGATCTGCCCTTTTTTGTAATTTGGAGTAATGCAATTTAGGCGATGGACTGAAGAGAGAACTTAGCTACAAGTGCGATTAATTGTTTAACTAAATTACTGCTCAATGTCTTTGAAGAATTTGCGCTTGATAAAGGGTAGCGAAAATTTGAATTGTTCCCATTGTGATAAACAGAATATTAAATGAGAAGTGATGAATAATTAGGCCTCCCAGAATCATCGCACAACCAGTAGTAAGTTGCGTTTGTCCAGCAGCAAGACCCCAAATATATCCAGAATTTGTTTGAGTATTATTTTTGGCGTACAGTGCATCCCAAGTCGGGGTAGCAAGCGCCGCCGCAATTCCTAACCCAATCTGAACAAAAAGTAAGTGTACTGTTGATGATGCAAACAAATAACCAAACGTAAACACAGTATTCAGCGCATAGCCCGCAACCAATAACTTTTCTTTACTAAATTTATTATCTGAGAGCCTTCCCACAAACGCCGTGAAAATTCCCGTTGCAATTAGGTAAGTTGCCCAAATCCAAGATATATCTAGAACATTACCACCAATTTTTTCGGTCAGCACTCCTAAGATAGGCCCTAACATTCCTTCGCCAAGATACCAAATAGTACTACCGTATAGCAAAATTCGTGTAGTTTTATTCAATTTCTTATTACGAGGCATAATATTATTTAAGGAAAGACTGCGTGTCCTTCTATTACGCCTTTTATTGGAAAACAATACGTTATTAACTAAAAGCTGCATAAAAAGATTCCCTTAATAAATTATTTTTAGACATTTGTAGCTATTTTTTGATATTGAACTGCAATGAATTTTTGGACAATGTTTAGATTAAGATATTTTTGCTTGGCTTGCACGGGGAGATACTTAAAATCTTTGATTGTTTTTCTACAATTTGCTTCTCCACACATACACTGCATTACCCAATAATCTTCATCGATTGAAGTTGAATAATCAAAATAAAGTTCTTCTCCTGCTTGAATATCTCTAAGAGCAATTAAAGTAACATCATTTATAATACCTGTATTGGGATTACAAGAATGATTGATAAACCGCATTGGCTCTTCAAGATTAATATAAAGGTCTTTGCCAATTTGTAAAGGATCTCCAAAGTTATCTGTTGCCTCAAGTGTTTGTTTAAAAGTAATTAGCTTACCTGTAAAGTTAAAGATATTCTCTTCTTTCCTAATATCTATTTTAGAAAATAAGCCTTTGCCAAAATCACATTCAGCTATATAAAAAATATTTCTAAAATTATTAGATAAATTAACTTTGATATTACAAGTATTAATTGCTTGGAGCGAAGAAGATTTCATACTATCTTTAAACTCAACTAACAATATAAACTTAACGTCAATTCTTGTTTATCTCAAAGCGTAATACTACGGATAAATTCATAAATAAATTAAGCTTGCAGGGCAATTAATTCAGGATATTTATAGAGGTATCAAATATGTATTTATGCATTCATAAATCTAAACTGTATGTTTCTCTCTGTATAAATACTGAAATAGTTAATTAATAATGAAATCAACATAAAAATATATAACTTGGTGTAGCAGTTTTACGTAGATAAACTGATTTTAGCTTTTACTCCAAAAAGCACAATCTCTAAAAAAGTTAATAATTTTAGTAGTTATTTGGTTGAAGAGTGTGCTTAAATCAATAGCTGACAAATAAGCATGAGTTTTTTCACGGCTTATAGTCTGTGCGTTTAGGTAATTGTCAGATACTTTAGCTATACTTATTTATTAGTCTAATTGAGTGCAGAAGTAAAAATTAAAATCTTGGAGGCAGGCAATGTCCGTCTCGCCTCTAGCTACGAGCTTAAGAAATACTACGTAGTCCATACTTGATCATCGCTACTAATTGAGTTAATAGTCGCTGCTTTTCTTTGGGTAGCTTTTTTAGAGAATCTGTCAACTTCCTAAATTAAATCATCAGCTAGGTAGTTCAAGTACACTTTCTAGCAAACAGTATCTGACTAAGTGTATCTGTCCAATCGTAATCTTACTGATAACTTTGAATAGGTCCACTATTCTACTTGAGTAAATGTACGGAGGTATAAGTTATAAGCTTCGTGCTTAGGTGAATATATACACTCCTAAAGTTCCTTTAAACAAAACCGTTAATTAACCATAACTACTACTTAAAAATTTATGAGTCGTTCGCCACTTTTTGGAAACCTCGCCCGCGCTATGCGGATTGCCCTGCACTGCGAAAAGCATAATATTTCAACGAACCAAGGACTAGAGCAGTTGGCAGCCCTGGAATCGCGTGTAGCTAGCTGGCGTGCAAATAGGCGCGAGTTTATGGCACTAACAGCAGTAAGCGCGTTTGGGGCAGTTGCAGGACAGATGGGTCGTAGTTATGCCGTACAACCATCAGACGCGAAGATAGGAATCGTCGGCGCAGGTTTGGCGGGTCTTTCCTGTGGATACGAACTTAAGAAAAACGGCATCTTGGCAACACTTCACGAAGCTAGCAACCGAGTAGGTGGTCGCTGCTTTTCTCTGGGTGGTTCCTTTGGGGGGCCTGTTAACTTTCCCAACCAAGTTGTAGAAAGAGGTGGTGAGTTTATCGACACTCTCCACAAAACAATGCTTGGCTACGCACGAGAATTTGGGCTGACGCTTGAAGATGTAGAAAAGCAGCCAGGGGAGATTTTTTACTACTTTGACGGACAGCGCTATTCTGAGGCAGTAGTTGTTGATGAGTACCGGAACTTTGTAGCTACCATGCGTGCAGACTTACTCAAAATCTCAGCTGCGCCGACTGCCGATAATCATACGGATGCTGACGTTTTGTTTGACAATACGACCTTACTAGAGTATCTGGAAACTCGGAAGGCGGGAAATGTAATTAAAAAGGCGATCGCTGCCGCTTATATGTCAGAGTTTGGGCTGGAACTGCACAATCAAAGCTGCCTCAACTTTCTCTTATTTATCCATGCAGACAAAAGGTCAAAGTTTACTCCATTTGGGGTTTTTAGCGATGAACGTTACCACATTATTGGCGGCAACGAACAAATTGCCCAAGGTTTACGCAATAAGCTACAGGGACAAATTAACCTGGGAATGCGGCTTGTTAAAGTTAGAAAGAACGCCACGAACAAAATTGAGCTTACATTCCAGAATGGTTTGCAGACTACAAGCGCAACTTATGATGCCGTTGTGATCACAATACCGTTTACAGCTTTACGCGAAGTTGAACTAGATCCTAGCCTAGAACTTCCCGCTTGGAAGCGTAATGCGATCGCCCAGCTGAGTTACGGCACTAATGCCAAAATGATGATCGGCTTTGATCAGCGCTTGTGGACTGCTCAAGGTAGCAACGGCATATCCTACTCAAACCTTGTCAACCATCAGACTACATGGGAATCAAACCCTACCAAGGCGACAAATACAAGCGCTGTGCTGACGGACTACTCAAGCGGTAAGCGAGGTGCAAGCCTCAACCCTAACCAAGTCCAACTAGAAGCGGTAAAATTCCTCACAGACCTCGATAACGTTTATCCAGGCGCACTTGCAGCAGCATCACGTGACGCTAAAGGCAAGATCAAAGCGCACCTCGAACATTGGCCCTCAAACCCGCTTACGAAAGGCAGCTATGCTGGTTATCAGCCAGGTCAATTTACTACAATTGCTGGTAATGAGGGCAAGCCAATTGGCAACCTTCACTTTGCAGGAGAACACACCAGTTCTTTCTATGAGTGGCAAGGTTACATGGAAGGTGCTGCCATTACAGGTATTCAGGCAGCGAACGAGATTCTACAAGATATTAAGGTGGGTAAATTATAAATTTTTCAACGCCTTAATAATAAGTGGCTAAACATAGATAACATATTGCATTTGTTCGCTAGTCTAAATTCATGACATCAAAGTGAGAGAAATGTTACGCTCTGCAAAAAGCGTTTTAGATGCCTTCGATATAACCCCATAGAATAGAACACATGATACTGCGTAATAAAACACTGCTGATTGTTGGCGCAACACTCGTCAGTTTAATTGGGGTTATATATGGCACTTCTTCCAAGATTTTACTGAGCGGTTTTGCCAAAGTAGAGGCACAGAATACTAAGGAGAATGTTCAACGAGTCCAAGATGCCTTGTCTGAAGAAATTAATAAATTAGATTTGACAACTACTGATTGGGCGCAGTGGGATGATAGCTACGCTTTCGTTCAGAATGCCAATAAAACATATTTAAATAGGCATCTTAGTAACTTAAGTATTTCTAGACTTGAGCTTAACTTAATGCTATACGTCCACTCGTCTGGACGGATTGTTGTTAGCAAAGGGTATGACCTAGAACGAAACAAAGACATACCAATTCTGAATAACTTTCAGAAACATTTTTCTCATCCAGGTCTTCTCCAACACCCCAACACTAAGGCTTCTCTAACGGGAATTGTTCTACTTCCTGAAAACCCCATAATTATCTCCTCAAGGCCGATCCTAACAAGTGAAAGTGAAGGGCCAATTAAGGGAACATTGATCTTGGGACGTTTTCTGGATGCTTCTATCAGCAAGCGGCTGGGTGAACGGACTCATTTGTCTGTGACAATGCATCGGTTTGACGATCCGAAAATGCCGCGTGACTTTCAAGCAGTGCGTTCATCTTTTTCGCCCAGAGAATCAATTATCGTTCGCAAGTTAAGTGAAGAAACTGTTGCAGGATACACAAGTATTAAGGACATTTATGGAAAGCCTGCTGTTTTGATGCGCGTAGATATTCCTAGACGGATCTACAAACAAGGTCAACTTAGCATCCGTTATCTTGGAGTGTCACTTTTAATAGTTGGTTTGGTACTTGTGGCGGCGACTTTATTAATTTTAGAGAAATTGATTTTGTCGCGGCTGTTTCGCCTTAGTGCTGATGTTTATAACATTGGTACAACTGGCAACCTTTCAGCACGGGTTTTGTCATTAAGCGGCAAAGATGAATTGGCGCGTCTAGGTAGCACTATTAATGAAATGTTAGCAGCGCTGGAACATTCCCTAAACAAAGAGCGAGAGAGGGAAAAACGCCACTACACGCAGAACAAAACCCTTGCGGAACTGGCAAAACGCAAAATGCTAGAGTTTAGCAATTTAAATGCTAGGTTAAGCGAAATTACAGAGGCTGCTGCCCACACGCTTAAGGTTGAGCGAGTCAGTGTGTGGTTATATAATGACGAACAATCAAAATTACGCTGCCTCAATTTGTATGAACGCAGCACAAATCAGCACTCAGAAGGCATTGAGTTAGATGCAGCCAATTATCCTGCTTACTTCCAGGCTTTAAAAGAAGATCGGACAATAGCGATAGACGACGCTCAGAATGACTCTAGAACAAAGGAATTGTCACGGGCCTATCTATCTTCAAGTAGGGTCACATCTATGTTAGATGCACCTGTTTGGCTAGGTGGTCAGATGGTAGGGGTTGTATGTCATGAACATATAGGCGATCGCCGTGATTGGTGTTTAGAGGATAATAATTTCGCTGCTTCGATCTCCGATTTAATTTCTCTGACAATCGAAGCATCTGAGCGCAAGCGATCGCAAGAGGAACTACGATTAGCTCACGATGAATTAGAAATAAGAGTTACAGAACGCACTACTGAACTTGCCAAGGCAAACATAGAGTTGCAATCTGAAGTGATCGAGCGCAAAATAGCCGAAGCCCAATTAATTCATGATGCCTTTCATGATTCACTAACAAGCTTACCAAACCGAGCATTATTTGTAGAACGGCTAGGGCGCGTAATCGAGCGATCAAAAAGAATCAAAAATTATTTTTTTGCCGTCCTCTTCCTCGACTTAGATCGCTTCAAACTTGTTAACGATAGCCTTGGTCATTTCTTAGGAGATCAACTGCTAATTGCATTTGTCCGCAGGTTGGAAGTGTGTGTTCGTAATGTAGATACAATAGCGCGTTTAGGAGGAGACGAGTTTGTCATCCTGCTCGATAATATTAACGATATCAATGACGCAACCCAAGTCGCCGACCGAATTCAAAATGAATTAAGTTTACCTTTTAAACTGAACGGACATGAAGTATTTATTAGCACCAGCATTGGGATTGCTTTAAGTACAACAGCTTATGAAAATGCCGAGGAAATTTTGCGCGATGCTGATACAGTAATGTATCGCGCTAAGGCGCTTGGTAAAGCCCGCTATGAAGTATTTGATCAAGATATGCACACGCGGGTAGTAGAACTTTTACAGCTAGAAAATGACCTGCGGCGATCGCTTGAGCGTCAAGAGTTGGAAATTTACTACCAGCCTATTGTCTGCCTTGCAACTGGCATAATTACTGGTTTCGAGGCGCTTTTACGCTGGCAACATCCGCAACGAGGTTTTGTTTCTCCAGTAGAGTTTATTCCAATTGCCGAAGAAACCGGAATGATTGTTCCTATAGGTTACTGGGTACTCCGAGAAGCCTGTCATCAAATGAGTGTATGGCAAAAACACTTTAATATCAACTTACCGTTGACAATCAGCGTAAATTTTTCCGGTAAACAGTTTTCGCAACCAGATTTAATTAAGCAAGTAGCTCAAATTTTGCAGGATAATGATTTTGATGCTCACAATTTAAAGGTGGAAATCACTGAAAGTGTGCTGATAGAAAATGCTGACTCCGCAGCCGGAATGCTTGTGCAACTAAAAAAGCTAGGTATTCAGGTGTATATTGATGACTTCGGCACAGGCTATTCATCTTTGAGTTATCTACACCGCTTTCCAATTGATGCCTTGAAAATTGACCGTTCATTCATCAGTAGAATGAATATTAATAATGAGTCAGAAATTGTCCAAACAATTATGACAATGGCTCATAATCTAGGCATGAGCGTAGTTGCAGAAGGAATAGAAACTATTGAGCAATTAAATCAACTTAAGTCGCTACAATGCGAATATGGTCAAGGATATTTGTTTGCCAAACCATTAAATAAAGAAGCAGCAGAAGCTTGGATTAGTAAAGAAGCGCCTTTAGTAAATCAAAACGTATCTTCGCTATAAAATATGTTAGTTTGTAATTAAACAATATAGTGGGATAAACAAGGTATCTATCTCCTATCTTGCTTTCATCGACAAGCTAATTCGCTTTAATTTTTCATTGATTTCCAGCACCCAAACTTTAACAACTTGTCCTACTTTAACTATCTGGTTTGGATCTGCAACAAATCGATCAGCTAGTTGCGAAATATGAACTAAACCATCTTGATGAACGCCAATATCTACGAACGCTCCGAAGTTAGCAACATTCGTAATAATGCCTTCTAGTTCCATGCCTATTTTGAGGTCTTTTATTTCCTTGATTCCTTCTTTAAAGGTGGCATATTTAAATTGAGCGCGTGGATCTCTACCTGGCTTTTCCAGTTCATTGATAATATCTCGCAGTGTTGGTTCGCCAATTGTAGTAGTAACGTACTTTTTAAAATTAATAGACTTGAGCTTCTGTGCGGCTTGCGATATTTGCTCTAAAGGCACATTTAAATCAGATGCGATCGCCTGCACAACAGAGTAACTTTCTGGATGAACGGCTGTATTATCTAATGGATTTTCACCACCACGAATTCGCAAAAATCCAGCTGATTGTTCAAATGCTTTTGCACCTAATTTTGACACTTTCATTAATAGACGGCGATTTTTAAATGCACCATGTTCGTTGCGATAAGTAACTATATTTTTGGCAATAGTTGGCGTAATTCCTGATACAAACGCTAAAAGTTCCTTGGAAGCAGTGTTTAAATCAACACCTACATAATTTACGCAGCTTTCTACCGTTTCATCCAGCTTCTTTTTCAGCAACTTTTGATCAACATCGTGCTGATACTGTCCAACGCCAATCGACTTCGGGTCAATTTTAACAAGTTCAGCTAAAGGATCTTGCAAACGGCGACCGATACTAATTGCACCGCGAACGGTAACATCAAGATCAGGGAACTCAGCGATCGCAACTTCACTTGCAGAATAAATTGATGCTCCCGATTCATTTACTATTACTCTAATCGGCTTGCGCTCTACAGTTTTGAGAACTTCAGAGACAAACTCGTCCGTTTCACGTCCTGCTGTACCATTGCCAATCGCGATTAGTTCAATATTGTGCTTTTCAATTAATTTCTTAATTGTATTAGCAGCTTGCGATCGCTCTAATTCTCCTTGATGTGGGAACACAGCTTGATATTGCAAAAATTTACCTGTCTGATCAAGGACAGCAACCTTACACCCAGTCCGAAATCCGGGATCAATCGCAAGTGTTGGTTTCATTCCAGCAGGAGGAGACAGTAGCAACTCGCGCAGATTAATTTCAAATGTCTTAATTGACTCGATATCGGCGTATGTTTTCCTGTCAGAAATTATCTCGGTGATTAGAGACGCTTTCATCAACCGATTGAAGGCATCCTTAAGCATTTGTTGGTAAAATTCTCGAATTGTCCGAACTTTCGTATAAATTTCTTGTGACTCTAGGTAAGACATCACAAATGCTTCATCAAACGCAAGTTCAAAATTCAACACACCCTCAGTTTCACCTCTACACAGCGCCAGCATATTGTGAGGTGCAATATTTCTGACTGGAATCTGGTAATTACGGTACATCTCGAACTTAGTTGTACCTTCGGGATAATCTTTTTTAATCTGCGAGACGAAACCGCCTGTCTCTAGCAGGTAATCTCGTAGGTAACTTCGTAACTCCGCCTTTTCTGCTACTTCTTCCGCTAAGATATCCGCAGCACCTTTCAGCGCTTCCTCTACCGTTTTTACGCTGTCTGCAACGATGTACTTAGCAGCTTCCTCATTTAGTGACATAGAAGTTGCATTCTTGACATTCAGCGACTTGATAAACTTCGCCAAAGGTTCCAAGCCTTTTTCTCTAGCAATCGTGGCGCGTGTGCGTCGTTTCTGTTTGTAAGGAAGGTAAAGGTCTTCTAGTTCAGTTTTCTGTAAACAAGGTTCAATCTTTGCTTTAAGCTCATCAGTGAGTTTACCTTGATCGGCGATCGCATTTAAAATCGCTGCCTTCCGCTCTTTAAGTTCACTCAGGTAAGTAAATCGATCCGACAAGTCGCGCAACTGAATTTCATTCATCTCGCCTGTGCGCTCTTTGCGGTAACGAGCAACAAAGGGAATTGTTGCACCTTCAGCGAAAAGTTCCAGTGCGTTTTTAATTTGAGCAGGTTTGAGCGAAAGCTCGTCAGCTAATATTTGCGGAATATTCAGCATCGGTGTGTGAATTTAACAATGTACTTATACAGGTAATATGCCAGATAGTTCAAAACTGCAAATAGATGGCAAAGTTATCAGATGAAACGCTCACAATTGTTTTTAACTTACAACGACGACTATTACAACGCATTAATGAGGCAACTGCAACAGAGGCGATAATGTTTGAACAATTCGGCGAAGAGGAGACAATTATAGAACTACAGCAACTGCAAAACGTTAGGGAAAGGGCAACATCTTCCTACTCCCGACTTTACACTTTGCTGTTACGAGTGGCTGAGTCCCAACCGATGGCTACTTCTGCTACCTTAGACTTACTAGCACTTTCGATTGAGCAGGCAGAGGCTACTGATGCTGCTTCTGAAGCTAGTGTCCAAGATATCAAGAGGAACTGGATGCCATGACAAATCAACCTAGACTCCCTGATCCAGAGATGAGAAAGCGTCATGTTGAGAAGTTGCGTGAAGTGTGCCGCCAGTATGATATTCTCAATTTGTTATTAGATGAAGCGATCGCCCAAGCAGAAGCGGATATTCGCAACAGTCCGATAAATGTTTACCGTTTGGGCAAGGCGAAGCGAGCAGCAGTAGAGAATGCAAAAAAATCAGTATAGTCTCATTCCTTCACAAAACTCCACTCCAACAGCTTAATTGGTGCAGTCTGCAATGCTTCTGTAAGTTCTGCATTATCTCCAAATTTCATTTGATCTAAATAACACGCTTCAACATTGACCGTAAACTGTTTTTCTGCAAAAGGCCAAGGTTTGACAGTGACATTGCCATCACTTGTTTCCATCACATCGTAGCGTTTGCCGTCTGGGCCTGCACTGATTTCTAATGCCCGTTGGCCTGCTGGTAATTCATGCTTGCAGAGAATTAAAGAAAGGCGATCGCACCATTGAAAAAACGCATAAGCTTTCTCAGCTTCCTTCTTACTAATCTTCAACTCTTTCCGCCATTTCTCTTGATGCTCCACTTGTTCGTCTAAAAAGCTGTCTAAATCAGCTGATTCGCCACGTTTGCCTTCTAGCAAAAAGCTGGTGTGCATAGAAATCAGCATCGCCACCCACCTTCCCCGATATTGGGCATCTTTTGTTAGTTTTCTCAGCCTTTTAAGATCGACTTTCGTATCCAGGGTAAAATCTAGCGGTGCGCCTGCGGGAGTGAGGTGGTTCCCTTCCCATTCGCGTTCGAGATCGTCGTGATGGGATATCGCCGCCACTGTTTCAATTAGGCGTTCAGGGCGATCTTGTGTATGCCATTGTCCCGCTAGTTGAGCAGCAAGCAAAGCATGAGCGCGATGGTAAATCACTTCCCATCCATTCTCGGTGAGGTTAGTAATCACGTAATTTTATCCTTATATCCTGATGCAATTCCTGACTGGCGTTGTTTAGTATGCCTGTTCAAAAGAAAGCTGGCATCAACACTTCGAGATAGGCTATTACAGCTTTCTTAGTTTAGATGAAAGGGCGAAATATCTGGCGCGTTGGTTACAGAGGATGAGAACTGACCTTGATATGATTTAAAGAGCGATCGCATAAGGTGGGCAATTACCTACTTAATGTCTCAGAATTCACTACTTTTTAATCAAATCTTGTAAATTCTGAATAACTAGATCAGGGATTGGAAAGATTTGGTCAACATGACTGCTTTCTGTATTAATCCAGATTGTTGATAAACCTACTGATAATGCTCCACTAACGTCACGCTCTAGACTATCTCCAACAAAGACAATTTTCTCTTGCTTTACCCCAAACGCTTCTATCGCTTTATTAAATAGATATGGTGATGGCTTAATTTGACCATGATCGGCAGAAAAGATGATGACATCGAACAAATCACGAATTCCGGTTCGCTCAAATTCCTGTAAGTAGAGGTTACTTCTAGACCAAATATTTGAGACTACACCCAATCGGTGAGTTGAGCGAAGTTGATGCAAAACCGCCGCATGAGTTTCTGGAATTGTACCCAATTCATGTATTGCGAAGACTTGCTCCAATAGCTGTATTTCTTCCTTTGGTAACTTTTTCGCTGTCGCAGTTGTATTTAAATAGCTGAGAATAGATGGAAAACACTCGTAAAAATTTGGATCGCAATAGTTAGATAGTATGGTATCAAATACGGTAGATATTATCTCCTGTACCTGGTGACTACTAAGTAATGCTCCACCTAGTCGATAATATGTTGTGCTGTAATTTTCAGTGTCCGAAAAACGATCAACGTCGAACATGAAAGTGTAGCCCATGTCAAGGAGGATAATATCAAACTGATCGATAAATCGTGTCTGCATTTATAGCTAGTTTTAACAATATTATCTACTACATAAGTCTAAGGTTTTAAAATGTAGATTTTAAAACTTTGTAGCTATGCTCGCTTTTTAAGAAAAAATACTTGGAAAAACCTTAAATAAGTCAAGTGATAAATCAGGAAAACAGGGGAGAACAACTGTTTTGTTTGGCAAGAATATCCGCTTTGCAGCATAGTCGAACTTGCCTTGCAAGTCTTGTAATGGTTCACTATAAGTTTCTAGACGCTGCTCAACTAAGTTAAATATCCAGTAATAATTAATGCCTGCTTCAGCATAAAGGGGTAACTTAACTTCCTGATCATAATCTATAGACGAATCGGAAATCTCAACTACTAGCAACACATCTGCTGAATCAGGATGAGCAGATAGATAGTCATCAAAGCGATTTTGAACAATAGTAAAGTCTGGTTCCGGTTCGCTAGCAGGGTGTAAAACTATAGGTGACTGAACTCGTAAAGTAGCGCATTCGCCTAAAATTTTAAGCAACTCTCGATTCAACCTGGTAATACAAACTTCATGGGCTGTTCCTTTGGCTGCCATCTGAATAATTTGCCCGCCAATTAACTCAATTCGGTCGTCTTCACTAAAAAAACCTATTTCTGTAAGGCGGTGATATTCAGCCAAACTGAACTGTTTAACACTAGCTATGACCATAATAACTATATTAGCTACTTTAATTTATTTGCATATATTATATCTTTATTTTGTTTTGCATTACTTTTTACTAAATATTTATACAATTATCTATATATTTATCATAAGCAATTAGTGGATATTAGTAATAGCTTCATTCTTGTTCATACATTTGTTTATGCCTTTTTAAAAGCTGCAAATACTTCTCATTTGTTTTTGCTTGCATCCATTTTTCTTTAAATATCGCTGCCGACTCAGCTTTAACAGGATCTACTTCATTAATTAAAATATCTTTTCTTGCTTTTAATTCAGCTTCCTTAGTCAATTCTTTTTGAGGATTAGTCTTATATTTTCTGCCGCTTTTATGATTAGCGTATCTGCGCGATCGCGTGTAACCCATTTGAATAAACTTCCGCGCCATATCCGCCCCCACAAAATCATCTTTTTCAAGATAATCAAGAAACATATCATATATCTTTTCGCTAGATTTTCTAGCGATATCAGGAGTTTTAAACCGCCAGTAAGGCAGAATTTCCGACTTGTAAGGTTCTACTAAAAGAACTCCTTGCTCACCCTTACCAACTCGATAAAGTTCAGGAGAAGAGCGAAAATCAATATTTTTAAAATTCAAAGAGTAATCAAACGGGAACATTAATTTTTGTTGTAAACTATAGAACTTTTAAGGAAAAGCTTAGTTCTATGGTAGTAAGAAAATAAAGCAGTTTCTACTATGCTGACTACCCCGCATTCGCTTAACACTGCCCTTACCCCAGGCGATTTACGTCGAGTACACCACATTGCTTTAAATGTTAAAGATTTGCAAGCTTCGCGTCACTTCTACGGTACTATTCTCGGACTGCATGAACTAACGGGCGAAGAAGTACCTACAACGCTAAGATCCCTTATAGCAGCTGGCAAAGTAACAAACTTCGTCACCCCAGATGGTACTGTCCTCGATTTGTTTTATGAACCGGATCTAGTACCACCAGACAGCGATCCTCATCGCGCCTTCACTCGCGCCAATCACCTCGCATTTGACATCGCTCCCCAATTGTTTGATCGGGCAGTTGAGGTGCTAAAACAAAATCAGGTGTCGCTTGATCACGGACCCGTTAGCCGCCCTACTGGAAAAGGCATCTACTTCTACGATCCAGATGGATTTCTAATTGAGATTCGCTGCGATCCAGCATAGACTTAAGCAATTTATTAGGTAAAGGTCACTGCAGAGGATTCTTTTCCTGTAACTTCAGTGCTGAGATCTCGTGATCTCAATTGTAATTTTGCCGCTAAAGTCGGGAATCGGTGCAGCAGGTTTGCTTAACTTAACTTGAACTTGTGTCACTTTGTCGAATTGAAGGATGAATTGGGCGATCGCAGTTGCTAGACGTTCGATCAAAGCAAATTTGGAAGTTGTCACGAGCTGCTGCACAGAAGTGATAATGCTGCGGTAATCGAGAGTATCTTCAATAACATCACTTTCACCCGCAAGCGATAGATCTAGCCACAATGTCAGATCTACCTCAAACCGTTGGCCCAATACCTGCTCTTCTGGCAGATATCCGGTATAGCCATAACAACGAATTCCCGTTAATTGAATGCAATCCATACAACTTATCTCCCTGTAACCAATCTAGGATAAAGAAGTTTGTAGCAATCGCAAAGCACCGAAATTTGCTCGGCTATTTGATTTGATGGTGATTGATTTTAGAAACACCAATTCTGTTTGGGCTTCGATCATGACGGAGACATTAAAGCGGCTAGGTTTAACCACAGCCGTTATTTGTCCTGGATCGCGCTCTACGCCACTTGCGATCGCCTTCGCCCAAGCTGAGGGGGTAGACGCTATTCCTATCCTAGATGAACGTTCTGCCTCGTTCTTTGCCCTGGGAATTGCCCGCAAATCGAGACTACCTGTGGCGCTCGTTTGCACTTCTGGCACAGCAGGGGCTAATTTTTTTCCTGGTGTGATTGAAGCAAGGGAAAGTAGAGTACCACTATTAGTTTTAACAGCAGATCGCCCCCCCGAACTACGAGATTGCAATTCAGGTCAGACAATTGACCAATTAAAATTATTTGGTACATACCCAAACTGGTACACCGAGTTAGCACTGCCATCTTTGGAAATAGAGATGCTGTGTTATTTACGGCAAACCCTCGTTCATGCCTGGGAGCGATCGCTGTATCCTGTACCTGGCGTAGTTCATCTCAATATTCCTTTCCGCGATCCCCTAGCACCTCTCCCAGACGGCATTTCCTCTGAATCTTTAGTATCCCAGTTGCAACCAGAAGACTTCTTCGCTGGCATAACAACCCTCGCCCCTGCTCCCTTGCTCCCCTGCTCCCCTGCTCCCCCGCTCCCCCGCTCCCCTGCTCCCCCCCTCCCCGAATGGCAACAATCCAACCGAGGAATTATCATTGCTGGCCTTGCCCAACCCCAGAATGCCAGAGAATATTGTAGTGCGATCGCTCAACTGTCTAAAACTCTAAAATTTCCCGTTTTGGCAGAAGGACTCTCGCCAGTAAGAAATTATGCTGATCTCAATCCTTATCTCATTTCTACCTATGACTCAATTTTGCGGAATCATGAACTGAGACAACAGCTAACACCTGAAATTGTGATTCAACTTGGTGAATTGCCTACAAGTAAAGAACTGCGTACTTGGCTTGATAGGACAAAAGCCAAGCGGTGGGTAATTGAAAAAAGCGATCGCAATCTCGATCCCCTACACGGCAAAACAACTCATTTACGATTATCTGTTCAACAGCTAGCTCAAATATGCCCAAGTGAACCAAAATCAATAACTTCCTATCTTCAACTGTGGTGTGCTGCGGAAGCAAAAGTAAGGCTGTCTATTGACGAAACAATGGCAACGATGAACCAGATATTTGAAGGTAAAAGCGCTTGGTTACTCTCGCAATTTTTGCCATCAGAAACACCACTATTTATTGCTAATAGTATGCCTGTGCGGGATGTTGAGTTTTTCTGGAAGCCTAATAACAGTGGATATAAACCATTTTTTAACCGAGGTGCAAATGGTATTGATGGCAATTTATCTACAGCTTTAGGTATCGCTCATCGCAATCAAAGCAGTGTCATGTTAACAGGCGATTTAGCATTATTACACGATACAAATGGCTTCTTATTAAGAAATAAATTTGAGGGGCATCTAACTATTATTTTAATTAATAATAATGGCGGCGGTATTTTTGAAATGTTGCCCGTTGCCAAGTTTGAGCCACCATTTGAAGAATTTTTTGCAACTCCACAGGATATTAATTTTGCTCAACTATGTGCCACATACAATGTGAAGCATGAATTAATTACTGATTGGGAGCAGCTAAAGCAACTATTAAACCCACTTCCTATAGAGGGTATTAGAGTTTTGGAGTTGCAAACAAATCGCAAACTAGATGCAAAATGGCGACAACAAAATTTAGCCAAGTTTGCACTGAGGATTAGTTAGCTTTTCGCCGTTATTACAAGTAATGAATCAAGTCAAAAAAGCCGTAAATACTAATAACTAGCAATAACATTGCTGTTACTTGAGTGACTCGCATTTGGGGTGAGGGAGCGATCGCTTCTCGCACTAAGATAGAAGCCGATGCTCCGACGATGTAACTTAAACTCAGCGCTAGGTACGGCCAGCTTGGTGTTAGCTGCCAAATTGCTAATAATGCGATCGCTAGTAACAACATCAAGCTTTCCACAAACCGAGGCGGATTGTACTGGCTTGACCAAATCAAGGTATGCACCCAAAAACGCCAAATTGTCATTACTACCTGCTTATAAATGAGTAATTAGCGCAAACGTCCACCAGGAATACGCCCACCGGATTGAGCAATACCATTGCTTTGAGCATTGCCTGAATCTTCTGCTGTCGCTTCGATGCCAAACACACGGTTAAAGGTTTTTTCTACTTTATAGCCAGAATCAATAGATTCTAAAGGGTCTTTACGGAGTCGGTGACGTAGACACAAAGTCATAACGCGGCGGATATCATCAACTGTAACTTCGTTACGACCTTCAGACGCTGTTAAGGCTTTGGCAGCACGGTTAGTTACAATGTCACCCCGCAAACCATCTACATCAAGTTCAGAACAAACTTCGGATATTTTCACCCGGAGATCATAGTCAATCTTTACCGATGGTAAAAGCTCTTGGGCGCTAACCAGCTTTTTTTGTAACTCTTCTTGCTGCGGCTGATATGTTTCGAGAAACTGCTGCGGATTTTGGTCAAATTCTGCTCTTTGCTCAACAATTTGCACTCGCAGCGCTGGTTCTTTCACAGTACGGATTTCGGCGTGCATCCCAAACCGATCTAGCAGTTGGGGACGTAGTTCACCTTCTTCGGGGTTGCCAGAACCAACAAGAACGAATCGGGCGGGGTGGCGAATAGATATGCCTTCTCGTTCAACAGTGTTCCAGCCGCTTGCTGCGGAGTCAAGCAGCACGTCTACTAAGTGATCGTCTAGTAAGTTGACTTCATCAACGTAGAGGATACCTCTATTGGCTTTTGCTAGCAATCCTGGTTCAAAAGCTTTGACACCTTCAGAAAGGGCTTTTTCAATGTCAATAGTGCCGCAAACTCGGTCTTCTGTGGCTCCCAGAGGCAAATCAACCATTGGGACTTTTTTCTGCGCGACTTTAATTTCTGCTTGTTGTTCTAGCTGCTGACGCACAGCATCGCTCATGATATCAGGATCGCTAGGATCGCTATTGAAGGGATCATCGGCGACGACTGTGATTTCTGGCAACAAATCAGCCAGCGCCCGGATCGTTGTAGATTTACCAGTACCGCGATCGCCCATAATCATCACGCCGCCAACTTTGGGGTCAATCACGTTTAACAGTAAGGCAAGTTTCATTTCTTCCTGACCAACAATGGCAGTGAAGGGGAAAACGGCGCGGCGGCGGGTAGCTACGGCAGTTGGACTCACAAGATTACCTAGAAGTATTTATCGGGACACCGCTTTTAATTTTGCCACACCTTATGAAACCGTGAGTCTTTGGGTTTTAGCGAAGGGTGTTAGAGGTTAGCAGGAGAAGGAGCGCGATCGCTCTATGGCTCATCCTAAAACTGGCTATGAAAAACGGTATTTGTATTTATCACCTTTGTTATACAGCGGTTTTCAGTCTTATAAGGCACAGTAGCAGCAGTGAGCGAACCAGTTTCGCAGATGGTTAGGAGCGATTAAATCCATCGCTATCTTGATTAGCGTCTGTACCATTTTTGATGTCGTTGGT
>JAHHHE010000059.1 GCA_019359535.1 Gloeocapsa sp. UFS-A4-WI-NPMV-4B04 | reverse complement strand
TCAGTATCATCGGCTCAAACTCCGCAGGGGCACGAAACGAGCTGCTATTGCCGTTGCCCACTCCCTGTTGGTGATTGCGTATCATCTGCTCAAGGACAAAACCACCTATCGCGAATGCGGGAGCAACTCTCTTGACCCGCAAGACCGAGCGCGGCTTTCTTTACAATTGACCCGTCGCTTAGAGCGATTGGGTTTTAAGGTGTCTTTGGAATCAACTCCTCTGACTTCATCGCTCGCCTCAACGGTATTTTCATAGGAGGTCTAATATTATTGTCTATTTCGCTGCTACCAATAGCACGATTGGTACTACCGATAGCATGATTGGCGTTGGTTGAGTTTGCCGAAGCGTGAATTGCCCACTTAATTGCGATCGCCAAAATTCCTAAAATTATTATCAACGTAATTAGAGGCATAGGCGAATAATAACCGTAGCTAGTTCCGCCTGACACAACATAAACATCACGACGTGATGAATTACCGCCGTTGTAGTCTGAATCTGAAGCACGACTGCTACGTGACGTTGAGCGACGTGAATTAAACGAGCCACCCCCGCTACGCCCACCACCACGTTTAGCCTGCGCTTCTTGACCGATATTTAGCGTTGCTTGATTGCCATTATGCGTCAGATGAATATCTACTGCATTGACTAAGAAAAACGAAATGACAGCAGTACACAAAAGCTGCAACTTTGACTTGCGTTTTACTAACACTATCTGAACTCCGCTATAATTTTCAACCTTAGTTTTCCCAGGTTGCTCTGCAAAATTGCGGAATCTTGCCAAGTAGTCTAAAGTTTCTCTGGCTCTTGTGCGCCGTCGGAATTCAACCAATTTTCATATAAATCGGGGCGGCGCTGGTGAGTTCGCTCAATCTGCTGTTCATAACGCCAATGGGCAATTTGTTGATGATTTCCTGACAACAATACATCCGGTACTTTCCAGCCGCGAAAATCAGCCGGGCGCGTGTATTGAGGATAATCCAGTAAACCCGCCTCAAAACTTTCTGCTTTTAAAGACTCAACTTTGCCTACAGTTCCCGGTAACAATCGCACCACACCATTAATGAGCGCCAGTGCTGGAATTTCGCCCCCAGTTAAAACAAAGTCTCCTAGTGAAACCTCACGAGTTACTAAATGCAGCACTCGCTCATCTACGCCTTCGTAACTACCACAGATAATTACTAACTGGTCGTAACTCGTGGTAAGTTCTCGCAACAAAGGCTGGTTTATAGTTTGACCTTGGGGGGTCATCAATATTACTTCTCGGCGCGGTAAAATTGGCAGCGACTCGACAGCAGCAAAAATTGGTTCCAGCTTCATCAGCATTCCCACGCCACCGCCGTAAGGTTCATCATCGACTTTGTGGTGCTTGTCGGTTGTAAAGTTACGCGGATTAACCAGATGCACAGCAGCAATCTGTTTAATGAGAGCTTTACCTAGTAATCCTGAACTCAGGGGAGAGGTAAAGAAGTCGGGAAATAGAGTAATTATATCAAATCGCACAGTAGCTAATATTTGGAAAGACTATAACAAAGAGGCGAGAGGCGAGAGACTAGGGGTTAGGGGTCAGGGGCTAGGGGTCAGGGGCTAGGGAATAAAAATAATACTATCTCCTCCGCTCCCCTGCTCCCCCGCTCCCCCGCTCTCAATCTCCCGTTATTTGCACCAAATTAACAAGTTCCAAGACAATTAAGATATGCAAAAGTTTTTCTAGTTGTTTAAATTATGTTTAAATATTTTGACATCTTGTCAATCACTTACGCTCTAGTATTAAAAACCTCTCGACTATTAAGCCAGGGCAAATCTGCTCATTAGACTGGTTCATTCCCGTGCTTATAGTACGCGGATGAATGAACCCTTGAAAATTCTGTTGAGCAACGGATCAACCAAAGCAGAATCGCAATCAAACAGGATATTGGAGCGTTGAATTTACCTGAAGCTTAGGAGAGGAAGAACACATTGCTGCAATTAGAAGATCAATCACTGGAAATGAGAACACAGCAAGCCACTAAGACTGCCGTTTTGGTTATTGGTGGCGCAGAAGACAAAGTTCATGGGCGCGAGATCCTGCACACTTTTTTTTGTCGTGCTGGCTCTACGGATGCTCACATCGCTATTATTCCTTCCGCCTCCCGGGAACCCGCGATGATTGGCGCTCGGTATCTGAGCATTTTTGAAGAAATGGGGGCAAAGCAAATTGATATTTTGGACATTCGTGAACGAGATCAGTGTGCAGAACCGCAGATTCAAGAATGTTTAGAAAATTGTACTGGTGTATTTTTAACAGGCGGGGATCAATTGCGGCTTTGTGCTATTTTAGCCGATACGCCAGTAATGGAAACTATCCGGCTGCGGGTGCAACGCAATCAGCTAACTTTAGCGGGTACTAGCGCTGGAGCGGCGGTGATGGGTCATCATATGATCGCTGGTGGGGGGAGTGGTGAGTCGCCGAATCGATCGCTTGTTGATATGGCGACGGGGCTAGGTATATTGCCAGATGTCATTGTAGATCAGCACTTTCAGAACCGAAATCGGATGGCGCGATTGATTAGTGCGATCGCCATGCATCCAGATCGACTCGGCATTGGGATTGATGAAGATACCTGTGCTTTGGTAGAAGGAGATGGAATGTTACAAGTTATGGGCAAAGGCACAGTTACTATTGTTGATCCAGGGGAACTATGCTATACAAATCACCCAGATGTAGGAGCCACTGACCCCTTGAGCCTGCATAACCTCCGGGTACATATTCTCAGCTACGGCGATCGCTATCACCTACATAAACGAACTGTATTAGCTCCGATTCATCAAATTCCTAGCTAACGTGCTACAAGCGCATCTAGACTTTTCAAGTTTTAACTGCTGCTTCCCAAATTGGGAATAAAACTGTTATTAGTGAACAGTTTAAGGTTCAATTCCAGGTAGAAACTAAATAATTGGTTCCGAATCTCCATTACAAACTCCCATGCGAATCCTCAAAATTCAGACATTACGTGGCCCCAATTATTGGAGCATTCGACGCCATAAGCTCATCGTTATGCGGCTCGATTTAGAAGACCTAGCGGAAAAGCCCTCAAATCAAATTCCCGGCTTTTATGAGGGGTTAATTGAGGCGCTGCCTAGTCTGGAAGAGCATTTTTGTTCCCCTGGGCATCGCGGCGGTTTCTTGATGCGGGTGCGAGAAGGCACAATGATGGGACATATCGTGGAGCACGTAGCGCTGGAACTACAGGAACTGGCTGGAATGCCAGTAGGCTTTGGTCGAACGCGCGAGACTGCTACTGCTGGAGTGTACCAAGTGGCGCTCGAATACCTGGATGAACAAGCTGGTCGCTATGCAGCACGAGCAGCAGTACGGCTGTGCCAAAGTATTGTTGACAGGGGGCATTATCCGCAACAAGAACTAGGGCAAGACTTACAAGACCTGAAAGACCTCTCCAGAGATGCTGCTTTAGGCCCTAGTACAGACGCGGTTGTTAAAGAAGCTGAAGCTAAAGGCATTCCCTGGATGTCGCTGGGGACTCGCTTTGTAATCCAACTCGGCTATGGCATCCACCAGAAGCGGATGCAGGCCACAATGACCGCTCAAACAGGAATTCTGGGTGTAGAACTAGCTTGCGATAAAGAAGGTACAAAGCGTATCCTCGCAGATGCTGGAGTGCCAGTGCCAAGCGGAACGGTGATCAATTACTTAGACGAGCTAGAAAAAGCAATTGAAGAAGTTGGTGGTTATCCAATTGTGATTAAGCCGCTTGATGGTAATCATGGCAGGGGAATCACGATTGATATCAGATCCTGGCAAGAAGCCCAGTCAGCCTACGATGCTGCTAAAGAAGTGTCTCGTTCAATAATTGTCGAGCGCTACTATGTCGGACGCGACCATCGAGTTTTAGTGGTGGATAGTAAAGTAGTAGCAGTAGCCGAGCGCGTACCAGCTCATGTTGTTGGAGATGGTGTTAGTACAATTGAGCAACTAATTGAGCAGACGAATAAAGATCCAAACAGAGGTGAAGGACACGACAATGTCTTAACTCGGATTGAAGTTGATCGCACCAGCTATCAACTACTGGAACGACAAGGCTACACCGTTCAAACCGTGCTACCACGTGACGAAATTTTTTACCTACGGGCAACCGCAAACCTTAGCACAGGGGGAATTGCTGTAGATCGCACTGATGATATCCATCCCGAAAATGTCTGGCTAGCGCAACGGGTAGCTAAAATTATCGGTCTGGATATTGCTGGAATTGATATCGTCACACCCGATATTAGCCGTCCCATTCGGGAATTGGACGGTGTGATTGTCGAAGTTAACGCGGCTCCAGGCTTTAGAATGCACGTTAGCCCCAGCCGAGGTATTCCCCGTAATGTAGCGGGAGCAGTGCTAGATATGCTGTTTCCTCATGAGAAACCCAGTCGTATTCCGATTCTTGCTGTTACAGGAACTAACGGTAAAACAACTACTACAAGATTACTTGCTCACATCTTCAAATCTACTGGTCAAATCGTCGGCTATACCACGACAGATGGCACGTATATCGGCGATCACTTGGTAGAACCAGGAGATAATACTGGACCGCAAAGCGCTCAGTTAATTCTGCAAGATCCAACTGTAGAAGTAGCAGTGTTAGAATCAGCGCGAGGCGGGATTTTGCGGTCTGGACTGGCGTTTGATGCTAGTAATGTAGGCGTGGTATTGAATGTTGCGGCAGATCACCTGGGACTTGGCGATATTGAAACTATCGAACAGATGGCGAGGGTTAAGAGTGTAGTAGCGGAAGCGGTTTTACCTAATGGCTACGCCGTACTTAATGCTGATGATCCTCTGGTTGCAGCAATGGCGAAGCAGGTGAATTCACAAGTTGCTTACTTCACAATGAACCCAGAGAATCAAATCGTGCGATCGCATACTCAACAAGGTGGCCTAGCGGCGGTGTATGAGAATGGCTACCTATCGATTCTAAAGGGCGATTGGACGCTACGGATTGAACAGGCGATTAATGTGCCGCTGACAATGGAAGGACGAGCGCCTTTTATGATTGCCAATGCTTTGGCAGCAAGTCTGGCGGCATTTGCCCAAGGATTGCCAATAGAGCAAATTCGCGTCGGGTTGAGTACGTTTCGGGCTTCAGTAAGCCAAACACCAGGGCGGATGAATTTGTTTGATTTAGGTAGTTACAGCGCCCTAGTTGACTATGCTCACAACCCTCACAGTTATGAGGCGCTAGGAGGTTTTGTCCGCAATTGGCCAGGTAAGCGGCTGGGTGTCATTGGCGGGCCAGGCGATCGCCGCGACGAAGACTTTGTTACTTTAGGGAAACTTGCTGCGGAAATTTTTGACCAGATCATCATTAAGGAAGATGACGATTCGCGCGGACGTACACGCGGTTCTGGTGCTGAATTGATTGCTAAAGGTCTATTGCAAGCTAAACCAGATTGCCGTTATGAGACTATCTTGGATGAGACAGCAGCAATTAATCAAGCGCTAGAAAACGCCCCTGCTGGTAGTTTGGTGGTGATTTTGCCAGAAAGTGTCAACCGCGCTATTAGCTTGATTGAGGCACGTCGCCCAATTGGTGAAACTACCCAGCAATTAAAAGAGGCAACTATAGCGGCTGTGGAACATCCGATTAGTCTTCAGTCTTCTGTAGCCAATCAAGTTTGATCTGTTAAAGAAGCTGTCAAGCGCCTTTCGTCGCAGTGAGTAGTGGAGAGTGAGTAGTGAGTAGTGCAATCCCCGTAGATAAATCTAGGGAATTAAAACAAGGACACTTTGTCTGTCGGGCTGCCTTGAACTCTCAATACAATTCTTTCTCCTTTTTCTCGGAAAACTTAATAATTTGCCACCTTTAAAAAGCGACGGCGATTTAATTCGCATTTATAGCTCTTTATCTTGCTCTGAATTGGTGTCATCGTCGCGATCGCTGTTAATTTCTTCCTTAAAGCCGCGCAAGGTTTTACCTAGTGTGCTGCCCAATTCAGGGATTTTCTTAGGGCCAAAAATTAAGATTGCGGCGATCGCAATTACTCCCACTTCGGGCCATCCTAAACCAAACATAATCAGTCTCCTGTAATTTATTCTTTATACTTACGTACATAAGGCAGTTGATTAAATTGGATTGGTACTTTTAACCAATCACCCAGTTCATGGGCAATCCATTCAAGTTCTGGTTCAGTAATATGACCGTAACCGCCAAGCTCATACTTCTGTGTACCTGCCCAAATAATCAGCCTGCTTCTAGAGTCACCTAAATATTCTAGTTGTAACCTACTGATATCTTGTCTTAGTGCTGGACGCTTTTGCTTGTAATTAAATCCAAATATCTCGCTTGTTTGCCAAATTTGCTGCTGATCGAGACACAGCCAGACTCTTCCAAATAAAGTAGAGAGGATGTGCCATACCATACTAATCCCAGCGCCCCAAAAAGGTAGCGAGAATAAGGCAAAAAAGATGTTAACGCCAAAAGGCACTGAGAATACGGCAATACCTGTCCACATTACTACAAACGAATTCCAGGCGATCGCATATACAGTCAAACCGACAATTTCAGCACTAAAACCCTTTCTGGGCATCAAAATTTCTAGAGAATCTTCATCTTTAATTAACGAAATTTTGCTACCAAACGGTTTCTTTACAACTAGGGGAGCGGTATTTTTTGCGGGTGGCTGTTCCAAGGCTTGCAGCGCTTCCTTGGCAGAACCCAAGCGCCGATCTAAACTTGGTTCTGTCATCCACCTTAACCAACTATTGAATTCTGGGCTAATATTTGCTTGCTGTTCAAATTGAATTCGCCCATCTTTTTGGGGTAAATCGGCTGGATGAATACCCGTCACCAAAGTAACTAAAGTTGCGCCTAAGCTATAGAGATCGGAGGCTGGAACTGTGCGATCGCCAAATTGCTCTGGTGGCATATAGCCGTAGGTTCCCACTATAGTCATTGTCCCGCCTTCTCTAGCTGCGAGTGTCTGTACTGAGCCAAAATCTACTAGATAGACTTGACCTACATTATTGCCAGAACGCTCCCCTAGCAAGATATTACTGGGCTTGCTATCACGGTGAATTACGGGCGGCTGTCGTCCATGGAGGTAAGTAAGGATTTCTAATAGCGCTTTAGCTAGCTGCTTAACTTCTGATTCGCTAAAGCTACGTCCAGCTTTAAGATGTTCTTCCAGAGATGTTGCTGCTATATAAGTCTGTACTAAAGCAAATCCTTTGCCGTTGGCTGAATCTAGCTCAAAATAGTCTAAGTAGCGAGGAATAGAAGTATGGGATAAAGTTTTTAAAGTTTCTACTTCACGCTCAAACAACTTCAGAGCATCCCATTCAAAGTCACTGCCAAAAGACAGTAACTTGACTACAACTAATTCTTGAGTTTGAAGATCACGGGCTAATAAAGTCCGTCTTCCAGGCTTTTTTGCTAATTGCTGCTGTACTTGGTAGCGATCGCCTAATATTTGACTATCCATAAAGAATTGCTGTTTCAGTTACAGCTGTTTATAGCTTTAGATAATTAATTGGTGCAATACGCTGATATCGTTAACTCATTTATATGCCCTCCCAACTCTGGCCCTACATTACTCCTGGTATTCCCGATGATTTATTTGAGCGTCTACCCGGTATTCCTTTAAGCGAGCGTGAAATTCGGCTACTATTAATTGCTCAACTGCGGCTGAAACCAGACTCTGTTTTGTGGGACATTGGCGCAGGAACAGGTACGATTCCCGTCGAAGTTGGCTTGTTGTGTCCCCAAGGGCAAGTTATTGCAGTCGAACGAGATGAGGAAGTAGCAAATTTGATCCGCCGTAACTGCGATCGCTTTGACGTTAAAAATGTAGAAGTAGTTGTTGGCAGCGCCCCAGAATGTTTGCAAGACCTACCCAAGCCGCCGCACCGAGTCTGTATTGAAGGAGGTCGCCCAATTAATAGCATTTTAAAAGAAGTATGGCGCTATTTGCTACCCCAAGGCAGAGTTGTCGCTACAGCTGGTAATCTAGAAACTCTGTATGCTGTTTCTCAAAGTTTGGCCCAGTTGCAAGCTCGTAATATCGAAGTTGTCCAGTCTAGTGTTAATCGCTTGGAAACGCGGGGCTTCTCTCAAACCTTTGCCGCCGTTAATCCCATTTTTATTCTCAGTGGTGAGAAGCTAGACTAAAGCCAATTATAGGGGAGCAGAGGAGCAGAGGAGCGGAGGAGCAGAGGAGCGGAGGAGCGGAGGAGCAGAAGAGATATTATTTTTATTTCCCAACCCCTTGTCCCCTTGTCCCCTCGTCCTCTAACCCCCCTAGCCCCTGACCCTTAACCCCTGACCCCTAGTCCCTAGCCTCTCGCCTCTTAGCCTATGCCTTGGTCTCGAATTGTTAGTGGAATTATTGCGATCGCTCTTGCTCTCACCGCAACCATTCTCGGAGGGTGGTATTTCACGCTGATGTTTGCCGCGATCGTTTATTTGGGTCAATTAGAATACTTTGATTTGGTACGTGCTACAGGAATTGCACCCGCCGCTAAAACTACCTTAGTTGTTAGTCAAGTTTTGTTATTTATTGCTACAGTTTCGTCAACCTTGGCTGATGCTGTGATGCCAGTGGCTGGCACATTTATTTGTTTTTACCTCCTGTTTCAACCGAAACTCGCCACGATTGCTGATATTTCTACCTCAATTTTGGGGCTATTTTATGGCGGTTATTTGCCGAGTTATTGGGTGCGATTGCGGGGAATTGATAGTGCCACAATTAGCAACTTACCGTTAGGCGGTTACTGGCCCCAAACCTGGACAAATTTCACTTATTTGCCTCAAGGTTTAACAGCTACTTTACTAACTTTCTTATGCATCTGGGCAGCTGATATCGGTGCTTACACTATTGGCAAATTCTTTGGTAAAACTCGTCTTTCTGATATCAGCCCTAAAAAGACTGTAGAAGGTGCTGTTTTTGGAGTAAGTGCAAGTGTAGGCGTAGCTATAGCAGGAGCTTGGTATTTAGACTGGACTGGTTGGCCTTGGACTGGTCTTGCCTTGGGTCTGTTGATTGGTATTGCTAGCTTATTGGGCGACTTAACCGAGTCAATGATGAAACGCGATGCCGGAGTCAAAGATTCAGGACAACTAATTCCTGGTCATGGTGGTATCTTAGACCGCGCTGATAGCTATGTCTTTACTGCTCCCTTGGTTTACTATTTCGTAACACTACTCTTGCCCTTGACACGCTAATTAGCGTGTTTTGTAGAAGTAAAACCTTGATTATCAAACCAGTTTTTAATCTCTGCAATATTTTTGAAATTTTAAATATTTATGACTGTAAAAAAGTTTTAAAAGTTGTACTTTTGAGTTTGACTTTAACTTATTTTGGTGTATTATTTAATAATAGAAATCTGTGCGTTCTTAAAAAAGGCATTTATAGATTAATTATAAAATCAACATACCACAAAAACAATCCTATTTCACTACTCCAAAACTTTTAACTTTTCAACTATTTTTGATTGTTTCATGTAAAAAAGCTTAAAAGTTGTACTTTTGAGTTTGACTTTAACTTATTTTGGTGTATTATTTAATAATAGAAATCTGTGCGTTCTTAAAAAAGGCATTTAAACCGCAATATTAAAATTAAATATAACATTAAATAAACTATATTTTTAAATGTAACTTTTCTGAAATTTTAACTATTTTATGGCAGCACGTTAATTCGACCTCGACATATTAATTGACCTGACACTAAGGTTAATTCTTGAATATCAACTTCTTTACCTAAATCAAGTTTGAAATTATCTAGATTAAGTGAAGAAAATTCAACTTGGGTTTGGATTTGGGGTTGTGCTAGCTTTAATTCATGGCAACTAGCTAGCTGTAGACCAGTGCTAATTACAACTGGTTTTGGGTTAATAGTGTCAGTTGCTGAAGTAGCATTAATAATTAACTGATCGTTGTTAATAGTAATTTTGTGACAGCTAACTTGCTTATCTTTTGTGTAGGTTGTAGGCAGAAGCGTTGTGAGTAATTCAGTTAAAGCATCAGCTAACAAAGGCGATCGCAGAGAAATATTAAGATCCGCTTCCTGTAATAGCAATTCTCCTGTGACTGACACAGGTTCTAAAAGGCGCAGAGGTTTACCTCGTAGCACTTGACCTAAATTAACGCAAATGTTTTGTCCCACTAGCCTTAGTTGGCTTAAATGTAGTCCTTGATAGACAGCGTGGGTAGCTGAAATAGATATACACGGAATTTGACCACTAAGCAAGGAGCGATCGCTACCCGAAATTTTAACTTCTAGGTTGGATACTTGCTCAAATTGCGATCGCAGCCACAACCGTACAGCAGGCGACAGCACCTTGCTAATGATCCGACTTTGTGGTACTAGTTCTGGCGTTGTGTCAGCTTTATCAGTATTCAAAGTTAAAAAACAGTAAGTAGAGGAGGCAATGCTCATTCTACATTTTTAAATACGGCGTTGATGTGAGTATCAAGAAGCGACTGTTAGAATCTCCATGCCGTGACTGCTGGAGAGGATATCAAAAATACTTTTTTAATAACAACCCCAACTTCTCTTTCGTAGCTGCCGGAACTTGATCAAGCTGAGTCAAAATCGCATATTTCAAAGCTGAATGAGCATCAGATTGTGGTGGATTTTCGCTCAACCGCCGCACTGTTTCTTGAATCACTTTCTGAGCATTAGTGGCATTACGCTGTAAATTGCCAATTACCATCTCAACGGTCACACTATCATGATCTGGATGCCAACAATCGTAATCTGTAACTAAGGCTAAAGTCGCATAAGCAATTTCTGCTTCCCTAGCTAATTTCGCCTCCGGTAAATTTGTCATCCCAATTACTGTTGCACCCCAACTGCGATAAAGATGGGATTCAGCTTTAGTCGAAAATGCTGGCCCTTCCATGCAAACGTATGTACCCCGACGATGCAGAGTTACATCTGGTAAATTGAGAGAAGCGATTGCATCTGCCAAAATTCCAGCAAGTTGAGTACAAATTGGATCAGCAAAAGCAATGTGAGCAACAATTCCTTCCCCAAAAAAGGTGGAAATCCGGTTCTTTGTGCGGTCAATAAATTGATCCGATACTACCATATCTAAAGGTTTAGCTTCTTCTTTGAGCGAACCAACTGCTGAAGCTGAAATTAAATACTGAACACCCAACTGCTTCATTGCATAGATATTCGCCCGAAACGGCAATTCAGAAGGTAAAAGGGTATGATTTCTGCCGTGACGCGCCAGGAAGGCAACCCGCGTTCCCTCCAAAGTCCCCAGAATCAAAGCATCAGAAGGCGAACCAAACGGCGTGGTAACTTTCACTTCTGCCACATCCTTAAGGATATCCATTTTGTAAAGACCGCTACCACCGATAATGCCAATTTTTGCTTCTTCCATCTTTTTTGCCTTGTAGCTTGCTGCAACGTCAAGTTATTTTACCCAGAAGACAGCAACAATCACAAAAAAAGCAGCTAACTTATTACAAGGGCGATCGCTTATACCAATTCTTCTAGATGATGCCACAAATCAAATCCCCATAGCCCCCGTTGAGCTTAATGGCGTAGCCTCCTCTGGCTTCCCCCTTAAAAAGGGGGACGGGAGGGAGATTCCGGGGGGTGGGGGATCGTAAAAAGTGCAAGTTTATGGAGAAGCGGTATATCAACAACATTATTTTTTTATCTAATTATTTCAATAAAAAACCGCTCAAAGGTTCTTTTAAAGACTTTTGTTAACGGTTGTAATATCAAATATTTAGCTATGTGAATTAACAACGCCTTAAGTTGCGTTTAACTACTAAATAATCCCTGGCCCCCTACCCCGCGTATCGTGTTCGTTGGTAAGCTTTCCATCGCTATCTTGATTGACTTCTGCTAATTCCTCAGCGCGGTCAGCCTTAGCCTGTGCCTCTTCTTGCGCCGCATCTCCTGGTTCGTCGTAGTACATTTCGGGTTCAATTGCATAGTTATTTGCCAAACCCTCTTGGTCTACTGTTGCACCACCCGTAACGTCAATGCTTTCTGGAGCTGCTTGCTCGTCAGCCGTCGTCCGATAATCACTGCCTTCTCTATCCATCCGCGCTGCTACTTCAGCTGGGATAATTCCCCGATCTGCTGTCGAAGTTTCTAGTTCTTCATTTCTAGTAACTTTTTGCTTAGACCTAGCTTCTTCCATGATTTTTGCCTTAAAAAAAGGCTTATTTATGTTATTTTTGTAGCTTACAACTGTGTGTATTCAAAGGCATAAACGTTAATAATTTGATATAACAAAATATAATTTGTTACTTAATATCAATCTTGGTGTAGTAGCCAAAAACCGCTATATGTCACCCCAGAATCATCAGGTTGTACCAGCAAAAAGTGTAGTCCTTGGGTCAACTGTTTACGTTCTTCATACGCTTTAGCAGCTGCCACTACCTCTTGATCTGCAAACGTAGCAACAATCCACCGCTCTACCAACCCTGCGTCTAAAATCAACCCAGATAAATCGCCAGCACTGTAATTTAAAGCGACAGGTCGAGATTCCTGTAACCAACGAGCTAAACGTATCGATTGTCGACCACCATAAATTACAACGCCTGGGACAGGAATTGTTGATGCTAACCCTAAATTGATTGGTAACAGAAACTCTGGCAGTTTCAATATTGGAATTGGGCGTTGGGTAAAAGCAGACTCAATATCACCAGCTGGCAGTGTGGCAAAGCGCCACTGCTCCCCCCACAAATTTTCTGGCAGTGGTGTAGGTGGTGGTTTGTCCAGGGCTAAGGGATTATAAGCATTATTAGGGGAATATTGGGGTATGCGCTCTTCTAACCACTGCTTTAAGGCAAAAGTGCGTCGAGTTGGTTCTACGGAAATGCCTAGTTGTGTACCAGCTAACCCAATTAAACTTAGGGATTGGGGACGAAATACCTGAATTGAATCTGGTAGATTTTCACCAGCTGCCAATTCTATTTGAGAAATTAGCCAGTTACTATTCGCTTGTGACTGAGGACATATTGCTTGATACTCAAATGTGCGAGTTGCGTCACAAATCAACAACTCCCATAATCCTTGCCCTGCTGTATCTTGCCAAGGACGACGATAAAAATCAGCCTGCCAAATTCTCATATCAAATTGGAGCTGGATAACATTACTATAAGTTGCTATGAACCAACTATTTAGTTACGAAATTTAAATTTTTTAGTCGATAAAATCTTTAATAAATTCTGGCTTTTCAGAGTTAGCTGAAGCAATTGGACGCTGACCATCAATATCTAGTCTGTCTTTAACCTCAAAATCACTAGAGGTAACTGGACGTTGACCATCTATATCTACAGTATGGTGAATCTGAATACTACTTGGATCAATTGGACGCTTGCCATCAATGTCTAGAGTGTGATCAGTATTAAGATGACTAGCAGCGATCGGACGTTGACCATCAACATTAAAGGTGTCATAAACTTCAATTTGGGCGGAAGCAATTGGACGGTTGCCATCAATGTTCAAGGTGTCATAAACTTCCATACTACTTGGGTCAACTGGACGGGAACCATCTATATCAATTGTTTTAGGTGTTTGGGTTGGTTTGCTTTGCGGTTGATTACTTGTAGTGCTATCAATTTTGTTTGAATCATCTGTAGTCATTTTTTGAATTCCTGTTGTTACGGATTTTACTGGATGCAGTTCCAAAGTAGGGCGATCGCTCGCGGCATTCTGCAATTGTGATATTAACTTCAAACTAGAAATACTAAATAGGATCTGTGATCGCGGCATTTTCTAGTAAAATTAATAATCCAATTAGTTCATAATATACAAATACAGAGCTGCAAAAAATTAAACTCCGCTCAAGTATCTAGGTGCTGTAAGTTTGAACCAGCAGCCGTCAGTCGTGACTAATCCAACCAATCGCTTATTTACTTCATCTTACCGCTTATGAAGCCTGCCCTAACCCGAATCGGCGCTCAAATGTCTAACCTGACTGGTGTCAGAGCGATCATGAAGGACATTATTGAAACGCTGGAAGCAGGCGCAGGACAAGAATTTATCAATTTGAGTGCTGGTAATCCATTGATTTTGCCTGCTGTAGAGCAGCTGTGGCGCGATTGTACATCAGAACTATTGGCTAGTTCTGATTATGGTGAAGTTGTTTGTCGCTATGGCTCAAGTCAAGGCTATGGACCGCTGATTTCGGCGATCGCCAATGACTTTAATCATCGCTATAATTTGAACCTAAGCGATCGCAATATCTTAATCACTCCTGGTAGTCAAACTCTTTATTTTTATGCGGCTAATGCCTTTGGCGGCTATACCACAAGCGGCAATTTAAAGCAAATTGTTCTACCCCTCAGCCCAGACTACACGGGTTACGGCGGTGTAACTTTAGTGCCTGAAGCGTTAATTGCCTACAAACCAACTCTAGATATTGACTCAACTGCACACAAATTTAAGTATCGCCCTGACTTCAGCCAACTAGCAATTACCGAAAACACTGGCTGCGTCATCTTCTCGCGCCCCTGTAACCCTACTGGCAACGTACTTACAGATGATGAAGTTCAAAAAATTGCCGCCCTTGCTGCTCCTTATGACGTGCCAGTATTGATTGATTCTGCCTATGCTCCGCCGTTTCCAGCCTTGAATTTTACTGACATGACACCAGTGTTTGGCGAGAACATTCTGCACTGCATGAGCTTATCAAAGGCAGGACTACCAGGAGAACGGATTGGCATTGCAATTGGAGATGAACAGCTAATTGGGGCGTTAGAGTCGTTCCAGACGAATATGTGTATTCATCCGTCGCGTTATGGACAAGCGATCGCCGCCCGTGCAATCAACTCCGGTGCGCTTGCTGATATTGCTGTTCAAGTTATTCGCCCTTATTACCAAAGTAAGTTCGCCGTTTTGGAAGCGACGATTAATCAAGCAATGCCCAAAGATTTGCCTTGGTTCCTGCATCGCGGCGAAGGAGCGATTTTTGCTTGGTTGTGGTTAGAGGATCTCCCGCTTAGTGACTGGGAGTTTTACCAACAATTAAAGCAAGTGGGTGTAATTGTTGTGCCTGGTAGTACATTTTTCCCTGGTTTACAGGAAGACTGGCCACATAAGCATCAATGCCTGCGGATTAGCTTGACAGCTAGTGATCAAGAGATTGAAACCGGAATGCAAAGGTTAGCGAAAGTCGCCGAGCAAGTTTATCAAAAAAAATGAATGTTGAGTTACGAATTATGAGTAGTACAGACAATGACTTAAAACTCACAAAAAGAGTGAGTAGTGAGTAGTGAGGAGTGAGTAGAAAGAGTGCAAAATAATTTCAGTTGTAAGTCACAAGCCTACTAAAATCAGCAATTGTACCAAAATACGAAGTACAAGCTACAAAGAGTCCTTGCTTCGACAAGGCTCCGCAACCATGCTTCAATCCCATGCCTTAAGGGATCGGTTCACTACTCACTCACCACTACTCACTTTGAAAACTCAAACATCACTCCTTGCAGACACCTGGCTAGAAATTGGGAAAATTGTTGCCCCTCAAGGCTTAAATGGCGAAGTACGAGTTTATCCAAATTCTGACTTTCCGGAAAGATTTGAGCAACCAGGACAGCGTTGGTTGTTGCGTCCTGACGAGACAGAACCGCAATCAATTGAATTAATCAAGGGTCAGTATATTCCTAGCAAGAATTTATATATAGTGAAATTAGCTGGAGTGAAGACTTCCGAGCAAGCTGAAGCCTTGCGGGGTTGCGTGTTAATGGTTCCCCAAAGCGATCGCCCAAAACTTGCGGAAGATGAATATCATGTTTTAGATTTGATTGGCTTGGAAGTATTCAACCAACTAACACAAGAAGTGGTGGGTACAGTCGTAGATGTGTTTTCAGCTGGCAATGACTTATTAGAAGTGAGAATTAATCAGCCACAGCAAATAATTTCTTCACTTGATCTAGCACTTCCAACTGGTAAGAAACACAAACAACCAAAAATACCAAAACAAAAGACAGTCTTGATTCCATTTGTAAAAGCGATCGCACCAGTGGTAGATTTACAAGCTGGTCGAATTGAAATTACGCCGCCACCTGGTTTGCTAGAAATTGAGTAATGCTTACAGAATAACAATGCCGTCGCAAAGGACGGCATTACTAGATTTAGTAGGATACTTTAACGTTAGTATTGTTTACCAAAGCGCTCTTACAGGAGCAGCCTCAGTTTCAACAGGCTGTGTCACTGTTGTCGTTTCTTCAAATTCAGTGGTCTGCATCATTGGTGGAGCAGGCATTGTCTCGACTGTACGGCGTTGAGTAACCGTTTCTTCCCGACGTACTGTAGTGACGCTAGGAGCAACGGTCGTAGTAGTATCTACTTCAATCACACTCACGTTGCTAGCCATTCTCTCATCATTCAACATTACAGTAATCTGCGTTCCTGGTTGTAGGTTCAGTCGTGTAATGTCCTCTTGTCTGAGTGTGATGCGTTGCATTCTGCCATCTGGCATTTCCAGCATTACTACATTGTCATCAATGCTTCTAATTGTGCCTCTAACAGATTGCATAGCGGTAGTCATATTCGCATCTACCACTCTCACTGCTCTGGCGATATTTCCTCTATTCAAATTGACAACAACCTCCGTTCCCGGTCGCAGGTTCAGCCGTTGTATATAGTCTTCGTCTATTGTAATTTGTTGTGTCCCACCGCTAGGCAGTTCAAGCGTTACCATTTCGCCGTTAATTCTGCTGATAGTGCCTTTGGCAATGTCAGAGGTATATAATTGGCTGAGAAGCAGCATTGAATCTGCACTAACTGGGCGAGCGATCGCCGGATATGCTGATACTGCCGAAACCAACAGTGATAGCATTGTTCCTGTCAATAATTTCATTTTTTGAATACCCATTAAACCCTCTTTTTGAGAATATTTGATAACTAGACCAAACTATTAGTAACTAACGCATTAATGAAGCTAGATTATTTCTCGAATCTACTTGCCTCTGCTTAATATAAAATCAGTTATGTACTATAAAAGCCTCGAATTGATTGGAGTTCAGGCGAGTTTTGAACACACTAAATTGTGGCGTGTCAGCAGATAAAAAATTTAGACAGACTTACCGTTTGCCTACGGTTACTAACGCCACACTACTCCCTATCTCAGCTACACTACAAACTTAATTCCGCAGATAAATACTTCAACTTAACCATGAACTACCTAATTCAAGGCTTTTTTAGCTAGCTAGGACTCAATCAATCTACAAAATCAAGTTAACTCTAACTCTGCTATATGTTCAACTGTAATTTCACTCAAAACCTTAAATCATTTGCTATCGTCGCTGCTTTAATACCGTAAATATACGATGGTAGATTTGAGGATTTCATGGTTTTATAAATAGCTGTTAGATATTTTTTAGAGTACTTCAATAAATTTACCTTAATATATACTTAGTGTTATTATTAATGGTGTAAAAATTCGCTATTTCACAGTTCAGCCGATGAGCTAAAGCGAACTTAAAAATAGCTAGCTAAATGTACAAAGCTGTTTGATCAGATAATAATTTGATAGAAATTGTTTACCTACTAAAAATGCCATCCCTGAGGACGGCATCATTTTTGTATTGAAATGTTGGAACTAGAATTAGTCCTTTAGTTTAGTTACCAAAGCGCTCTTACAGGACGACTCTGTGTAGGTTGCGTTTCAGTTTCAGTGGTTTGGGTTTCAGTAGTTTGTGTAGTCTCAGTCTCAGGAGACTGTGTTACTTCAGATGTCGTACCTGGAGTTGTTTGAACTGTTGAGCGCTCGGTAGTAACAGTAGTATCAGTGGAGGTAGTACCTGTTGTACCAATTCCTGTAGTGGTATCTGTGGACGTAGTGCCTGTTGTGCCAACTCCTGTAGTGGCATCAGTGGACGTAGTACCTGTTGTGCCAACTCCTGTAGTGGTATCGGTTGTGGTAGTGCCTGTTGTGCCAACTCCCGTAGTATTTGTGGTAGTACCTGTAGCAGTGGTATTAGCTTGAACAACAGTCATATTTGTCGCAACAGAAGAACGATCTAATGTTGCTGCCACCTGCATTCCTGTGCGTAGGTTTAGTCGTTGTAAGTCTGCTGCTGTGACTGTAATTACTCGTGTTGTACCATCTGCCGTTTGAATTGTTACAGAGTTACCATTGATGCTCTGGATTATGCCTGTAACAGTTTGAGCGTTAGTTGTTTGGGTTGGCGTTTCCTGTGTCCCTGATTCTCCACCAGATGTTTGAGCGATCGCTGGATACATTGCTCCTGCCGAAAGCAATAATGAAAGCACTGTACCTGTCAAAATGTTCTTCTGCATACAATTAAACTCCTCAGCCTGAAAATATTTGTGTGACAACAAGACAATTGACAACAGATTTGCTGTCATAGGATACGATACACCGATTTTATTTAATATACTTGTCTCTGTTAGTGAGGATATCTACCTGTGTATATATGCCACTGGTTAGTTTACATTTACTCAAGGATTACTGTTACAAATTAACCGAACGGTAAAAAGCAAATCTCTAAAAAGCTATTTAGTTATGCACTTGTTTTGGGTGAGATAATAATTAGCTAAAATTCATTGATTAGGAATCATAAATAAGCACAGGAGTAAGGATAAATTGTTAGCTAGATTGATATTATTGTCTTTTATAGCAGCAGTAGAATTGCTAGGTATTCAACAGCAAGCTGCTAGCCAAATTGCACCAACTGGGGCAACTACTCAAACACAATCGCCTGCTTCTGAGAAAGCATCATTAGCAACTAGCACTCAGGATACTCGCTTAGTTATTAAGTTACGCGATCGCCGTGTTTACGTATATCGAAATGATCAGCTAAAAACAAGTTACCCGATTGCTGTTGGTAAAGCAGGTTGGGAAACACCCAAAGGTAGCTTTAAAGTTATAGAAATGCAACAAAATCCAGCTTGGCAGCATCCTTGGAAGGGAACAATCATTCCTCCAGGGCCAGAAAATCCGCTAGGAGCTAGGTGGATTGGTTTTTGGACTGATGGAAAAAATTTGATCGGGTTTCATGGTACGCCTCAAGAAAGCTTGGTAGGACAAGCAGTGTCTCATGGCTGTATCCGAATGCGAAATAAGGATGTACTGGCTTTATATGCACAAGTAAGCGTTGGTACGCCCGTAACAGTAGAACCGTGAAGTACCTAGCGCGTTCTCGGAGTACCGATATAGCGTAGGCTTCCAGTTTCACAGGCAAACGCTCTCAAGAAGTTATCTTCTATCCAGTCTTACTTTGCCTCCAGAGGTTTCGCTGAATGGTGCAATAAGCGATACATTCGCACTTACTCTTGTGGTACATCTTGAATACCACTCTGGCAGCTACCCAGCCTTCCGCAGGTAGTTTGATTTTTTATGTACAACATCCCTTGGATTTACTGCAATAGCACACCAGCTAAGGATATTCCTTTCTCGAACTCTGATGTTTCTACGGCAAGCATATTACTGCTACTTTGAAGTTGGCCTTTATGTTCCATACAGTCGAGTGAGTCAACTACTGTGTATATTTTAGCACAATCGAATTCAATTGTATCCAAAATCCGAAAGGGCTTTTCATCCCGACGCTAAGAACATCGGGAGTATCCTTGTTCTATAATGCGGGACTTCTTGCCGTTGAAAGGTTAAAATAGGTCGCTGTGATGCGATGCTAGTGAATAGGAGCAGATGAAACCTTTTTTGCCAGTACACTCGCTTTCTGACGGAAGATTTTTTTGTAATAGTGTTTTAAACAGTAAGAAGACACTAGCAGCATAACTTTGGTGTTGGGGTATTACTTTTTGCTCCTCCACATTAACCAGTTATTCTTTTCATAGCCATTTCCAATAAAATGGCTTGGCTGACCCTTCAATGTCAACAATGCTCCTAATTTCAATAACGCATGAATCAACAGCTGAACACTGCTTTTACACTCTTTTTGAGTCTGCTAGTCGAGGCGATGCCTTTCTTGCTGGTGGGGGTTTTGTTCTCCGGTTTGCTGCTTTTATTTGTCGATGAGCGCCAGATGATTGCGAGACTGCCCAAAAACCCGCTAATGGGGGCTTTGTTTGGCAGTATGATCGGCTTTTTGTTCCCAGTGTGTGAGTGCGGTAATGTCCCTGTAGCACGGCGGTTACTGATGCAAGGAGCGCCTGCACCAGTGGCAATTGGGTTTTTACTAGCAGCACCAACGATCAATCCAATTGTGATTTGGGCAACTTGGACGGCATTTCGAGATCAGCCAGAAATAGTAGTGCTGCGGGTAGTATTTAGTTTGGCGATCGCTACTATTATCGGTTGGGTATTTAGCGCTCAAGCTGATCTGCGTCCCATTCTGCAACCTGCCATTGGCACAAGATTGAAACTGATTGCAACCAAGCCAGAACCTAAACAATTGTCTACGTTTGAGCAAGAAGCGCCAACTCCCCAATTATTGCAATCTGGGACATATTGGCTAGGACAGAAGAGTCAACCAATCCGCATGGATGCTACTGTACTTCAAGCAACATTAGCTGCAACTCCTCCTAGTAAACCGCTATCAGACCGCCTGCGATTGTTGTTAGATAATACAATTCAAGAACTGCGGGAACTGGGAGCAGTGTTAGTTTTGGGAAGTGCGATCGCGGCTAGTATTCAGGTGCTAGTTCCCCGCGAAGTTATCCTCGGTTTGGGTTCTGGGCCAATTACCTCGATCGGAACGATGATGCTATTGGCAGGGTTGGTGTCAATCTGTTCCACAGTCGATGCATTTTTTGCTCTGTCTTTTGCCTCAACGTTTACTAGTGGCTCTTTGCTAGCGTTTCTAGTGTTTGGACCAATGATTGACCTAAAGGGGGTTGGCTTGATGTTGGCAATTTTTAAGCCGAGAGCCATATTTTATTTATTTGGCTTGGCAGCACAATTGACATTTTTGTTCACTTTATTCGTCAACTTATACGTTATTTAATTAGAGGCGAGAGGCAAGAGGCTAGGGGTTAAAGAATAAAAATAATAATACTATCTCCCCCGCTAAGAATGCTAGATATGATGAACTCTATGCAAAATCGAAAATCAAAAATCCCCAATTGGTTACTGCCTTGGCTAGATGTCTTAGCGATCGCCTCTTGGGGCATTTTGATGTTGAGATACTGGCTGACTGGTAAACTTAACCTGCTGATTCACCCCGATTACTTTTGGCTAGTAATTACAGGCGGCTTAGGATTACTGCTTGTCAGTGGCTTGAAAGCATGGGATCTCCTGCGACGGCGGCGTACCAAAGTAACGAATACTGGGCATATAACTTTATTTCCCCCTGGTTTTAGCAGTGCTTTATTATTAACAACAGCCATTGTGGGATTATTATTCACTCCCCGCGTGTTTGCCAGTCAAACTGCCCTGCAACGAGGTGTAACTGATGTTTTGGGAGCAACACGAGCGCAACCCCAAGCATTTCGGAGTTCTGTTCGCCCAGAAGAGCGATCGCTTCTAGACTGGGTACGGACACTGAATGTTTATCCTGAACCAGATGCATATACAGGGCAAAAAGTCAAGCTCCAAGGATTTGTGATTCATCCACGTGAACTGCCGCCAGGATACTTGTTGCTATCGCGGTTTGTGATTACCTGCTGCGCGGCAGATGCTTATCCTGTGGGATTACCTGTGAAACTTCTGGCAAATAGCCAAGTTTACCCGCCTGATACGTGGCTAGAAGTTGAAGGTAAAATGATTACGGAAAATAGGGGGGGAAAACGCCAACTAACCATCCAAGCAAGTTCTCTTAAGCAAATTTCAGAACCTCAAAATCCCTATGATTATTAACACTACTGCTAGCGGAACAAGCTTGCTTAAATTTTACACCTTACTTCTCGCGGAGTGGCCACCAGTGAACTTTATCTCTAGTTGAACTATATGTTTCTTTCAAGCCTTCAGGGTCGAGTACCCGTACAATATCGTTAGAAACATCGCTTGGTTTTGGCTGTTCTATCAATTTAGCTTGACGCATTCCTTTCAGAACTTGCTCTACAGTTCGATGGTTAAGCTGACTAGCGCGGGCAATAACATCAATAGGCAAGTCAAAAACATAAGTTCCATTAGGCTCAGGTTGATTGCCTAATTCTCGTTCTTGATAAATTAATGCTCGTAACAAAGCCGCAACTGCTTGAGGTGGATAGGTACTACAGTTAAGCAGGTGATACTGAAACTTCTCTCGCAGTTCAAACAGTAGATCATAGCGCTTGCGAAATATTTCGCTGTCTTTATAAAAGCCCAGAACAGCTTGGAGCGGAATTTTAATTACATCAGCAGTTTTGTAAGCTTCTACTAGACTTGGGAAAGCATGACTGATTAACCCATAGCCAAAAGGTAGGCTTCGCATCCCGAAACAACTGCCTGGGTATGTAATTCCAATTACTCGATCTAATGGTGTACTGCGAACAATTACCGGGCCGCCCGTAATTATTGCATACAAAATATCTATCGATTCTCCCGCTCGGAAAGCAGTGTATATCGGTTGGCTAGCGTACAATTTTATCTGCTTGGCACTCTCAAGTAGCAGGTAGTTTGCCACCCAAGCTTCATCCAAACCTTTAAATAAATAGTTATTTTGAACCAGCATCTTCACCAGGTCATGTTCTGCTAAATCCCTGGCTCTCTTTGCCATACAGATACCCTCTGAACAGGAAACTTATCCAGTTCCATTTTGCCATGAAACATGAATGAGTTAACTTTTGAATTCAAATCGTAAAACATTTGAAATTAATTTGACTTTTATTTCTAGATTTAATAAGATTGAATCTTAAGATGCAAGTAAAGCGTAATGATGATTTAACTGGGGATTAGTAGAGGAGTTCTTCATGATTTCTACCCAAAGTTTCAAGCGCCCACACTCATTACTTCAATTGCCTAAAATGCTCTCTGTAAGGCGCAAAGTGCAAGATTGGCTCCGCTCAGAGGTAGTTGATGATGCTCCTACGGATGAACGTTTGTTCCCTGACTTGAAGCCACCTATAGAAACTAAAGGTTTAATCCTATGGCTTACAGGACTTAGCGGTTCAGGCAAAACAACGATCGCACTAGGAGTAGAGCGCGAACTAAAGGAACGTAGTTGCCCAGTTGAACTGCTAGATGGAGATTTAGTCAGAACCAACTTGTCAAAAGGTTTAGGTTTTAGCAGAGAAGATCGCGAAACAAATATCCGCCGCCTGGGATTTGTGGCTAATCTGCTTAGTCGCAATAGTGTAGTGGCAATTGTAGCGGCAATTAGTCCCTATCAAGCTGCAAGAGATGAAGTTCGTAACACGAGTAAAAACTTTATCGAGGTTTTTATCAATGCACCTCTTGAAGTTTGTGAAGATCGGGATGTAAAAGGGCTTTATGCTATGGCAAGAGACGGGGAAATTAAAGCTTTTACAGGAATTGATGACCCCTACGAAGAACCCTCAAACCCTGACATTGTTTGCTACACAGAAGACGAAAGTATTGAGGAAAGTATTGCTAAAGTGGTTGCCTACTTAGAAAAACTAGAATATATCCCCGCTAAACCGCACATAAAATATTCCATTTAATACCAAATAGCGTTTTAAGGGGTAATTCTCAGGGGAGGAAAGTTCCTCATAGAACGTAACCCGTTCGGGTTGTGTGTCAAGCGCCTGTAGTGCTTTGCATAAAGTATCTGCAACGGTATCCAAAGACTTGAAGATGTGATCCTCAAAATGCTACGAATATCATCCCAAATCTGCTCTACAGGCATTACTTCAGGACTTTTGGGGGTTGCGCTAACAAACTGTATCAACGCTTGCACTTGTAAACTTTGGGTACAATGCCAAGCAGTTCGCGCTCCACTTCCCCAGCACTGCTACGTTGAAATTCTGCTTCCTCCTGTTGCTTCAGCTGATGTATGGCGTGGTCTAGGTTTAATTTTTTTGTGCGATTGATATCGTTTTAGTTGTTCCAACTGCTGCTCCCATGCCAGTTTCACCTCGGCTGTAGGTAGTTGGAAATTCCCTTTGTGAGCTAGCGCTGACAACTAAGCAACAAAGGCTGTTTCCTCCTCTGAATTGAAGTAATTTTTACGTCTTCATCCTTGCTGTGAAGTTTTAATAGCAGCACCAAGGCAGTTGTAATCACTAATAACTTGAGCTTCCACGGTTCTCAAGTCGTACCCGTGTCTAGAGCAATTTCACTGGCTTGGCTAGGGTCTACTCATGTGTTGGAAACAATTAGCCATTTTTGCTGTGTGCGGAAGTTCTTGGTAGTGCTGAGATGTTCTTGGACTTGTGATCCCGATAGGTGATATCAACCCTACTGACTCTTGCCATCTCCAAGCTCTTCGTTATGATTACTAGCTAGCTCTAATATTATTACGCCTATGAACGCGATTTATTAAGCTACACCTGAAGCAGGCTAAGACAGCCCTGAAGCAGTGGAGTAATGTACTGGAGTGCGAAACAGCAAACAAAGGCTGCAAGCCGACTTGCCAAGCACTGCTGCAATTTCTGGAGCTGCTTGAAGCAGCGATAAGAGAGTCAATCGCTCAGAGGAAGTAAAAGTAGCATATACATCGTTGGTGGATTCATGAAAGCCCCGTATTTCGTCAGATATGGTCATGTAGAGCAGGGCTTTCAAACGCTTCATAAATAATACACCAACAGTATTTAGTCTTACGAAAACTCCAATTAATGGTCGGTGACTAGCAATGGAACTAGATCCTGCGCTAAAAACTGATTTTTGTGATAACAACAAAAATTCTGCTTCTCAGTAATCACGTAATTCTGTTACTTGACACAAATTTAGGCATAGATTCCTGAGACAAAAGTTATTCCTATGATCATAAATTTTGTTTTACAAAGCAGGGCTACAGTTCAGGTAGAGTTAGCATTTTGGGCTTAACGTAGTTTTCTGCATTGCTACTCGCTGGTGATCTTGCCGTGCTTATGATTGGTGCTATTCGTCTTTGGTGGTGAGGAAAGCAGACACGCCCTATTTCTATCAAGTCGTACTCACTGTTGGCAACACAATTGAAAATCCTTACACGGTTAGGGTTTAAAAATTTACTACCTTAAGCTATTTTCAATCATCGCTACATCTAGAAAAATAAGCTTTTTTAGCCCATATTGCAATATGTTTGCATTTATCTCAGCGCACCTATAAAAAAGCTTTTTATAAGCTTATTAACTTACAAAAAAATTTTACAACCCAACACTATACTACTTGATAAAAAATTTTGTCGTCAGTATTAACACTGACATCTACTCCACTCTGTAGAGCGAAATTTCCGTAGATACACCATACATTATTCGGTTTATCTAGTCTTAAGCTTTTGGTGAAGAATTTGGAGTATTAAGTTGTTGGTAAAAGAGTCTCGAGTTGAACAGGTAGAAAGTGAAAGATAGCAGCATCTTGAACTAACATAGATCCTATTTTTTGTCCACATAGAAGCTTGTTATCTAAGTGTGAATTTAATAAAAGAAGGACTTAAACCTTTACCAATGACTCCAAAGCTAATTCATAAGATGCTGCATAACCGATACATTTTTAACTTTTCATCCATTCTCTAGAAAATCACAAGACTTTCCACGTACTATGCAAAATACCGTAGCTAAATCTCAGACAAACAGCACTCTTGTTTTTATTGACTCTAGGGTCCAAGATTACCAAATCCTAGCTCACGGTGTAACTCCTAACACTGAAATTATTGTTCTCAAACCAACAGAAGATGCTGTTGGGCAGATTACTGGCGCTTTGCAAGTACGCAATAACGTTGCCGCTATTCACATTATCTCTCACGGCTCTCCTGGCTGCCTCTACCTCGGCAACACACAATTTAGCCTCGAAACCTTAGAGCGTTATGCCAAAGAGCTGCAAACTTGGTCAACCACTCTTGCGTCCTCCGATCGCGGCAACTCCCCGTCAATTGTGCTTTATGGCTGTAAGGGGGTGTGGCTTTAACTTAATGTAGAATTTAAGAGGAGTAACCAAGTCAAAAAAACACCACCCTCTGAGAAACTTAAAATATGGCCGCCACGATTACCCACGATCTGGCAGATAGTTTGACCATCCAA
>JAHHHE010000058.1 GCA_019359535.1 Gloeocapsa sp. UFS-A4-WI-NPMV-4B04 | reverse complement strand
TGGCTTTCAAACTATAATGTTTTCGTGGTTCAGTGCCGCCTTGGCGCTTCACTTTCGTGTCGCTCTCCTTGGTGGCGCTTTATTAATCTAACAACTCTCTCTAATTGTGTCAAGCTTTTTCGAGAAATAATTTTTTCTTAGGTAAAAGGTATACCTGGCAAGGAATTGAGGTAGTTTAGTTTTGTAAAGTTCATTTGTAAGTAAGCAAGTTGTGAATATTGCTCCTGTTTTACCGCCCTTATTGGTATTAGATCCGCTTTTACATAGCTGGTTGTTAGAAGATATCGGTCGTGGCGATCGCACAACACAAGGTTTGCTAGCAGCAGAAATTACAGCACAAGCTGAGTGGGTGGCAAAAGCGCCAGGAGTTATAGCAGGATTACCGATAGCTGCAAGGGTGTTTCAATTGTTGAACGACAAGGTTAACTTTATAGCTGTTGCAAGTGAAGGAGAATGGTGTGAGGCAAACCAAGTAATCGCTCGTCTTGATGGTTCGCTTGATGCCCTGTTAACTGGAGAACGAGTAGCTTTGAACATAGCTATGCGGTTGAGTGGAATTACAACTTTGACTCATAAGTATGTAGATAAGATTACTGATTTGCCCACTCAACTGGTAGACACCCGTAAAACCACGCCAGGATTAAGAATATTAGAGAAGTATGCAACCTTTATAGGAGGAGCAATAAATCACCGGATGGGGTTAGATGATGCTGTGATGATTAAAGATAATCACATTGCAGCTGCTGGTGGGATAGGAACAGCGATCGCGCGCATTCGAGGACAAATTCCTTATCCACTAACAGTAGAAGTAGAAACAGAAACTTTAAATCAAGTAGAAGAAGCTTTGGCTCATAAAGCGGACATCATTATGTTGGATAATATGCCACAAGATATGATGCGTCAGGCAGTAGAGATGATTCGCCAGCGTGACAGCCGGATCAAAATTGAAGCATCAGGCAACATTACTCTAGAAACAATCCGTGATGTGGCAGAAACAGGCGTAAACTATATTTCCAGCAGCGCACCAATTACTCAATCTAGTTGGCTGGATTTGAGCATGAAGATGGTGGCTAAAGCTTAAAAGCTAAAATACTCCTGACTCTCACTTTGCTAATAACTGACAAATAATATATGAATGCTGCACTAGAGCAACTGAAACATCAATTTGAGCAGGCTTTGGTTGCTGCCTTTGGCGCTGAATATGCTGGAATAGAGCCGATGCTAGTAGCTGCTAGCAATCCCAAATTTGGTGATTATCAGTCAAATGTTGCTTTATCTTTGGTAAAGCAATTAGGGCAAAAGCCGCGGGCGATCGCAGAACAAATTACTCAGCAGTTGAAAGTAAGTGATATCTGCGAAATGCCAACTGTAGCAGGGCCAGGTTTTATTAATTTGACTCTTAAGCCAGCTTACTTAGAAGCACAACTGAGTGCTATTTATGCAGATGAGCGTTTAGGAGTTACGACGTCGAAAACGCCTAAACGGGTAGTTGTTGATTTTTCAAGCCCTAATATTGCTAAGGAAATGCACGTGGGACATTTGCGTTCCACAATTATTGGGGATTCTATCGCGCGTATATTAGAGTTTCGAGGTCATGACGTTTTACGACTAAATCATGTGGGCGATTGGGGTACTCAGTTTGGGATGTTAATCGCCTACCTGCGCGAAGGTTACCCAGAAGCTTTAAAAACTGCAAATGCCTTAGATTTGGGAGACTTAGTAGCACTGTATCGCAAAGCGAAACAGAGATTTGATGAGGATGAAAATTTCCGAGATACTGCACGGGCTGAAGTGGTGCGATTACAAGCAGGAGCAGAAGATACACAACGGGCTTGGCAACTGCTGTGTGAGCAATCTCGGCGTGAGTTTCAGGAAATTTATAATTTGTTAGATGTAAATTTAATTGAACGAGGAGAATCTTTTTACAACCCGTTACTACCAGCAATAGTTGAAGAGCTTGATCGGTTGGGGTTGTTAGTAGAAAATGCGGGGGCAAAGTGTGTTTTTCTAGAAGGATTCACTAATAAAGAAGGTGAACCGCTACCCTTAATTGTGCAGAAATCTGATGGCGGATATAACTACGCCACAACTGATTTAGCAGCAGTACGTTACCGGATTGACCAGGAGCAAGCTAATAGACTAATTTATGTAACAGATGCTGGACAAGCAAATCATTTTGCTCAGGTATTTCAAGTTGCTCGACGCGCTGGATGGATTCCAGATAACGTTGAAATCGTCCATGTGCCGTTTGGTTTGGTGCTGGGGGAAGACGGGAAGAAACTGAAAACTCGTTCTGGGGAAACGGTGCGGTTGCGGGATTTGTTGGATGAGGCGATCGCTCGTGTCTATGCTGACGTGGAAACAAGATTGCAGGAAGAAGGGCGAGAGGAAACTGAAGAGTTTAAAACAAATGTTGCTAAAACGGTGGGTATTAGTGCAGTTAAGTATGCGGATCTTAGCCAAAACCGCACTAGCAACTACATTTTCAGTTATGACAAGATGCTTGCCTTAAAAGGTAATACTGCACCGTATATGCTCTATGCCTATGTCAGAACTCAAGGAATTAGTCGTGAAGGTAACATTGACTTTCAAAAACTAGGAACAGAGGCAAAAATTCTGTTGCGTGAAGAAACAGAATTAATCTTGGCAAAGCATTTATTTCAACTGAGTGAAGTTATTAGTGATGTTGAGCAAGATTTACTGCCGAATCGTTTATGCGAGTATTTGTATCAATTGAGCGATAAATTTAACAAATTTTATGAAAATTGCCCTGTCCTCAAATCTGAAGAACCAATAAGGACATCAAGGTTAGTGTTATGCGATCTAACAGCTAGAACTTTGAAGCAAGGATTATCTTTACTAAGAATATTTGTACTTGAGCGAATGTAGACACTTCCGCAAAGTAGATTTAATTTAGCGTTTAGCTAATAATACTTCCGGTTTAATTCTTTTTAAGACTTGCTTAAGTACCATTGCTGCCCAATCGACATCATCTGTTGTTGTATCTCGTCCTAGCGTTAAGCGAATCGCTCCTAAAGCAGCAGGTGTAGTGTAACCCATTGCTGAAAGTACAGGGCTAGGATTGAGTTTTCCACTGTTACAAGCAGAACCAGAACTAATGGCAATTCCAGCTAGATTCATTTGCCGCACAATAGTTTTGCCACTAATTTTTTCAGCGTCTGCGTCTTGGAGGCAGAAACTGATATGGTGAGGCAAACGTGAGATGCGATCGCCTGTTGGGATCAGACTGGGAGTATCAGCTAATTGCGCGAATAGTCGCTCCCTTAACTGAATTAGACGTGGTATCTCCCAAGGCATTTCTTGTGTTGCTAATTGCGCTGCTACACCAAAACCTGCGATCGCTGGAACTGCTTGTGTCCCAGAACGTAACCGCCATTCTTGACCTCCCCCACACAGCAAGGGAACTAACTGAACACCAGGTTTGACATAAAGCGCCCCAGCACCTTGAGGGCCATAAAGTTTGTGGCTGGAGAGAGAAAGCAAATCTACTGGTAGGTTTTGAACATCTATAGGTAAGCGCCCTGCAACCTGGACTGCATCTGTATGAAATAAAACGCCGTGAGAATGGGCAATATTCCCCAATTCCTCAATTGGCTGCACTGTACCAACTTCGCTTTGACCGTAAATGATTGAAACCAAAACCGTATTAGGTCGTAATGCTGCTTGGAGATCAAGCGGATTAATCAATCCTTTCTGCTCTACTGGTAAGCGCGTTACTCGCCAGCCTAACTGTTCGAGTAACTTAGCTGGTTCTGCAACAGCTGAATGCTCGACACTTGAAATAATCAAATGTTGAGGTATAGTATAGCGTCGGGCAACACCTATAATCGCTAAATTATCTGCCTCTGTACCACCAGATGTGAAGATGATGGATTCAGGCTTAGGTGCATTTAGCAAACTAGCTACCTGCAATCTAGCTTCTTCAAGTATGGTTGCTGCACGTTGTCCCCACTCATGCAGGCTAGAAGGATTACCCCACTGTTGGGTAAGGACTGCTTGCATTGCGGCGATCGCTTCTGCACACGGAGGTGTTGTAGCACTGTGATCTAGATAAATTTGCATTGTTTCTCAGGCATTAAAACACTCGGCGATCAGCTTGCGTGAGGTTGCTTCTTTTTCAAGCATATCTCTTGAGCGAGTGTGCGATTGCACTTACCAGTGGGAAAACTAAGATGCGATCGCTATAAAGAACTATGCGACTACTTAATTTTTCTCCACTACGCTTTTTGTTCGCCTTCTTACCACTGATTACTGCTTGTGAATCAGCACAAGATCAGCAACGCCTAGCTGCCTTGCCACAAGACTCCTTGGTGCAAGTTTACTTTAACCATACAGAGTCTGCTGAATACAAAGAGCCTTATCGCCAGCAGAAACGACTGGGAGATGATTTAGAACAAACAATAGTTAATGCGATCGCGCAAGCTGACTCAACTATAGATGTGGCAGTTCAGGAGTTACGCTTACCCAAGATTGCCCAGGCATTGGTGGAACGACAGAAAGCTGGAGTTAAAGTAAGAGTAATTTTGGATAATACCTACAGTCGTGCTTGGAGTACGTTTACAGCAACTGAAGTAGCGAAACTACCACCAAGAGAACGCGATCACTATAACGAATTTCGCCAGTTAGTAGATCGTAATCACGATAATCAACTTAGTCCAGCAGAAATCAATCAAGGGGATGCCTTAGTAGTTCTGACTCTAGGTAAAGTTTCTTGGATTGATGACACAGCAGATGGTTCAGGTGGTAGTAGTCTGATGCATCACAAATTTGTAGTTATTGATGGTCGTACCTTAATTGTTACTTCAGCCAATTTTACTACTAGCGATATTCATGGCGACTTTAGCAACTCTAACAGTCTAGGAAATGCTAACAATCTTTTAAAAATTGATAGCCCTAAATTAGCAGCTTTATTTACTCAAGAATTTAATTTGATGTGGGGGGATGGCCCAGGTTTTTTGGCAGACAGCAAATTTGGTTTAAAAAAACCGTTTCGATTAGTTAAGCAAATTCAGTTAGAAAGTACCAATATAAAGGTGCAGTTTTCTCTGACATCTCCTACTTTGCCTTGGAAACAAAGTAGTAATGGATTAATTGGTAAAACTTTAAATTCAGCTATTGAGTCAGTAGATTTAGCACTATTTGTATTTTCAGATCAAGGCATAGCTAATATTTTGGAAATAGAGCATCAACAAGGTGTTCAAGTGCGAGCTTTAATTGAGCCAAGCTTTGCTTATCGTCCTTACAGTGAAGGATTGGACATGATGGGAGTTAGCTTCGGCAACAACTGTAAGTATGAGGCTGATAATCATCCTTGGCAACAGGCGATCGCAACGGTAGGTATTCCCCAACTACTTAAAGGTGATTTGTTGCATCACAAATTTGGTGTCATAGATCAGCAAACGGTAATTACAGGTTCGCACAACTGGTCAGAAGCTGCTAATAGTGGTAACGATGAAACAGTTTTAGTTATTCAAAATTCCACTGTTGCAGCTCATTATCAGCGTGAATTTGAAAGGCTTTATGCAAATGCTCGATTAGGTTTACCAGATAATTTACAGAAAAAAATCCAGTTACAAAAACAATGTTTCCAATTACCAATAACATCTCGTCCAGTTATAGCCAGTTCAAATAGAAATTCCGTTGTACCAATTCCTAATGAAAGCAAATATCAAGTAAGTCAAAAAGTTAATCTCAATACTGCTAGTTTGGAGGAATTAGAAGCACTTCCTGGTGTGGGAGCAAAACTAGCAGAGCGCATAATTACAGCTCGTCAGCAAAAAATGTTTACATCTTTAGAAGACTTAGATCAAGTACCAGGAGTTGGTCCAAATTTATTACAGAAATTGAGTGATCGCGTTACTTGGTAAAAACTGAAGTAGTTTGCGTATAGTCTATTAACTACTGAGTGCTAATTGATGACAGCAAAACTCTAAAGCAATGGATAAGTCACTCGTTTGTTGCGGATACTCAATAATTGGTCGATTAATAGCAATCAGAGGAATACCTAACTCAGCAGCAACGCTACGCTTAATGTCTTCGCCGCCAGCTGTCCCAGAAGCTTTAGTAACAACTAAAGAAATTTGCCATTGTCGCCATAGCGCTTTTTCTAAATCAGCAGAAATGGGAGGACGTAGACAAATAAGATTATTTGGTGTAAATCCAGCTTTGAAGGCTGCTTCCAACGCGATCGCTGAAGGTAAAATTCGGGCGAATAAAGTTGCTCGGTCATGCCAAGATTGAAACATATGCAGAGGTGTATACCCGATAGTGAGTAATACTCGCTGTCCCTGCAATTCATTTTCTGCTAGTAATGTTTCAAAGTCTAAACTAATTCCCTGCTTTAGCATTGGGCGTTCATAGCGCAAATAAGGAATTTTTCGCTCAAAAGCCACCGCGATCGCATTTTGTGATATTTCTACTGCATAAGGATGAGATGCGTCCAATACAGCGACAATTTGCTGCTGCTGTAAAAACTGTTGAATTTGACCAGAATTTAAACGTCCTACATATACAGATAGAGTAGAAGCGGCGGGATAAAGTGAACGCGCCGATTCTGTAGTTACAGAAATAATACAGGGTAGTTGAGCCTGGGCAATTGCTTTCGCCAGATCGACACTCTCCCTAGTCCCGCCAATTAGCCAAAGTCGCCCCCTAAACTGCGTTGGTACTAAAATCAAAAAATCCTAACCCTTAAGCGCCTTTCTAAAGTTCTGACGATAAGATTTATTAGAAATTAGCAATGCTGGCCACAAAAGGGATAAAGATAATCGGTTTGGAAAACTTCGAGAGAAACTTGTGCGGTGAAACCCATTCCAGAATTTCCAAACACCGCCTACATAAACCACTATTAACCCAAAGGTAATTACGTTCATTTGAGCCACCATTTAAGCAATTAAACAAAATTGAAGGCGATTATTTCAAGTTGTAGTATTTATATACCAGCCCACGCTACCAAACAATTTAGCTGCAAGCGTAGTATTACTTAAGCGTACGGCCTTCTATCTAAGTGTAAAGTAGCTGACTGGATTAATGCTCACATTCCAAGTTGAAGTAGTAGGCGATCGCAGTTTCTACCTTGTAAGTACAACTAGCACTAAGTGTAATAACCTAGTCAGCGAAACTTAAGCATACATTTTCTTTTATAAAGATAAAACTATAGCCAAACCCTTAAAATTTCTATATAGAGTATTTCGCTGGTGTCAACAGTGGATTTAGCTCGATTATTTGAGGATGTATCTTGTGAAAGTGCCTTAAGTTTGAACAGAAGTAGGAAATTAGAGAGATATTAGTGATAGCGGTAATCATTGGCTTTGAGGTCAGTGATGAGTGCAAACACCTAAGGAGTACTTATGCGCGCAGTGCTGATGGCTGGAGGGTCTGGAACACGATTAAGACCACTAACTTGTGACCTTCCTAAACCGATGGTACCCATTTTGAATCGACCGATCGCGGAACACATCATAAATTTGCTGAAACGACATCAAATTACGGAAGTCATTGCGACTTTGCATTATCTACCTGATGTCATTCGCGATTACTTTCAAGATGGTGACGATTTTGGCGTACAGATGACTTATGCGGTGGAAGAAGACCAGCCTCTGGGAACCGCAGGCTGCGTTAAAAATGTTGCGGAATTACTGAAAGAAACGTTTTTAGTAATTAGTGGTGATAGCGTCACAGATTTTAATCTTACTGAGGCAATTGAATTTCATAAACGAAAACAGTCAAAAGCGACTTTAGTTTTGACTCGTGTTCCTAACCCAATCGAGTTCGGTGTAGTGATTACAGATGAAAATTACCGAATTCGCAGATTTTTAGAAAAGCCTTCAACAAGTGAAATTTTTTCCGATACAGTCAATACGGGAATCTATATTTTGGAACCTTCCGTTCTAGAATATCTACCACCAAGTCAAGAATGCGACTTCTCGAAGGACCTGTTTCCCCTGCTGCTGGAAAAAGACGAGCCGATGTACGGCTACGTCGCTGAAGGTTACTGGTGTGATGTTGGTCACTTAGATGCGTATAGGGAGAGCCAATACGATGGTCTGTACCGAAAGGTAAAACTTGATTATGCCTATAACGAGCAATCTCCCAATATTTGGGTAGGTCAAAATACGCATATCGACCCAAGTGCCAAAATTGTAGCTCCCGCCTTAATTGGCGACAATTGCCGGATAGGACCAAGAGTTCAAATTGATGCCGGAACTATAATTGGTGACAACGTGATGATTGGCGCTGATGCCAACCTCAAACGTCCAGTCATCTGGAATGGAGCGACAATTGGTGAAGAAGCAAATTTAAGAGCGTGTGTAATTTCCCGTGGTACGCGGGTAGACCGCCGCGCTCAAGTGTTAGAAGGTGCTGTAGTAGGTTCGCTTTCAATTGTGGGAGAAGAAGCACTGATCAGCCCTGGTGTGCGCGTCTGGCCGAGTAAACAAATCGAATCGGGCGCAACGTTGAACATTAACTTGATTTGGGGTCACACCGCGCAACGTAATCTATTCGGTCAGAGGGGGGTTCAAGGGTTAGCCAATATTGATATCACGCCAGAATTTGCTGTTAAATTGGGAGCAGCTTATGGTTCTACTTTAAAGCCTGGTTCCCAAGTGATTGTTTCCCGTGACCAGCGCTCTATCTCCCGCATGGTTACGCGGTCATTAATTGCGGGACTGATGTCTGTGGGTGTCAATATTCAGAACTTGGACGCAACGGCTATTCCAGTAACTCGCGCTGTTATACCTACTCTGCCAGTTGCTGGTGGTATTCATGTGCGGTTGCATCCCGATCGCCCTGATTACATTTTGATTGAGTTCATTGACAACAAGGGAATTAATATTTCAAAAGCCCAGGAAAAGAAAATAGAAGGGGCTTATTTCAAAGAAGACTTGCGGCGGGTGCAAATTCATGAGATTGGCAATGTGGTTTACCCAATTCAAATGATTGACACATACTGCACTGCTTTTACGAAGCATTTGAATATCGAGGCGCTTCAGCATAGTAACTCAAAGGTGATCATTGATTATAGCTACAGCGTTTCTGGAGCCGTGCTACCGCAATTATTAGCTAAATTTGGCTGTGATGCGGTAGTGCTAAATGCCAGCCTGAAACAAACAGCAGTCTCGGCCTCTGAACGGGAGCAGTTGCTGACTCAGCTAGGTCACGTTGTTGAGGCACTAAGAGCTAACTTTGGGGTACAAGTAGCAGCGAATGGGGAACAACTAGTTCTAGTTGATGAATCGGGAATTCCAATTCGGGGGGAAATGTTGACAGCACTAATGGTAAGCATGGTGCTGACAGCTAATCCTAGAGGAACAGTAGTAGTTCCAGTTCATGCTTCTAGCGCAGTAGAACAAATTGCGCGTCGTCATGATGGCAAAGTAATTCGCACAAAGGCGAATCCAACGGCATTGATGGAGGAGTGCAGAAAAGATCCGAACGTCGTTTTGGGAGGAAGTGGCGAAATAGGCTTTATTTTCCCCCAACTGCATCCGGGATTTGATGCGATGTTCTGCATTGCGAAGATCATTGAGATGCTGACAATTCAAGAGCGATCACTTGCTTCCATCCGCACCGAACTACCTCGCGTTTACCACAAAATTTATACTGTTCGCTGTCCTTGGATATTTAAGGGAGCGCTAATGCGGCATTTAGTAGAAACTCACCTAGCCGAAAACCTGGAGTTGATAGATGGTGTCAAAATTTTTAACTCTCAGACCGACAATTGGATATTAATTTTGCCAGATGCTAGTGAACCACTGGTACATTTGTTCGCTAACAGTAATGATAGAGAGTGGGTTGATGAAAGCTTGAGGGAGTATCGTACCCGTGTGCAAACGTTCATTGACCAGGAACAGGGAGTAGAAGCGTATAGCATTCAGTAAAAGGAGATAAGGAGCAGAATATTATATTTCTTTAGCCCTTAGCCCCTAATCCCTAACCCCTGATCTCTGAACCCTAATCTCTCATCGCTGAAAAATAACGAACTAGGTAAAGGAGTAAGAAAACATGAATAGTTGCATTTTAATGGCAGAGATTGTGGAAGAACCCCAACTGAGGTATACACCAGATCAAACTGCGCTTGCAGAAATGCTTGTCCAGTTTCCAGGGCCACGGGCTGAAGATGCGCCAGCGACTTTAAAGGTAGTTGGCTGGGGTAATTTGGCTCAACAAATTCAACAACAGTACCACCAAGGCGATCGCGTGATCATTGAAGGTCGCTTGAGTATGAATACTATTGATCGCCCGGAAGGTTTTAAAGAAAAACGCGCTGAATTGACAGTTCAACGTATTCACTCTTTAGCTGATGGTGTCAGCATTAGTTCATCAGTAACTGCTACAACTACTGATAATTCAAATTCTGCTGATATGTCTGTCTCTTCACGTACACCAGAGACTGCTAACAGAAACGTAAATCCTGCTGGAGTATCTAACCCACCGCGTACACCAGTTGCTACAACCAGTAACGTTGATGTTGCTGACTTTGCTACAGCCGCACCTCTACCTCAGTCACCACCACGCCAGCCTGCGACATATACTACCCTACCGACTGAAGATCAGGATATTGACGACATTCCATTTTAAATACGTAACTAAGTGACTGCTGATTAGTGGCTAGAGAAAACTAATTAAACACTAGCCACTAATCCCTAGATACTCCTACTGTTCCATTCTTGGGCAGCATCATTAATCGCTTGATCAACTGTCTTCTCATCCAGCATTGCTGCTTGGAGATTCTCGTAAATCGTCTTTTGCAGCACATTCAGATTTTTCATTGCCGGAATTAATACTTCTGCTTGTTGTAACTGGCTAGCACTGACGACACGGGCTTTTTCTAATGAGGAAGCATCAGGTTTGAGAGTTTTAAAGTAGGGATCAGAGAGGGCTTGAACTGTAGATGGTAAAACGCTAGCAGCTTTGGCAAAGGCTAGCTGATTTTCGTTATTAGTGACAAACAAGGCAAATTTGAGTGCTGCTTGCGGTTGATCGGTGTCGCGGGGAATGATTAAGTTCATTACAGCAACATTTTTCTTACCTGTGTTACCTGTTATTTGGGGTGCAGTGGCGGAAACTTTGGCGATCGCTGGTGCATTTGTAGCGATCACTTTTAAAAACTCTGGACCAGAGCCAAGCATTGCTGTTTCACCTGCTTGATACAATTCAATTGCCTGACGATGCCCTTGTGTCAATACTTCTCTAGGTAGAAGCCCGTTTTTGTAAAGGTCTACCCAATACTGAAATGCTGCTTTACCTTGGGGTGTATTAAATGCCGCTTTGCCTTGTGCATCAACTAAAGTTACACCCATTTGCACAAATGACTCTAGCACTTCGGCGGAATCTTCGGGGACGAATGTAGTGAAAAAAGCGTACTTGCCAGTCTGATCTTTAATTTGTCTAGCTGCTGCTGCTAACTCTGTATAAGTCGCTGGAGGCTTACTTATACCCGCTTTTTTTAACAAATCTGTGTTGTAAATTGTTAACCTAGTAGTGAGATACCAGGGAATCCCAAAACTCTTACCATTAAGCGTACTGGCTTTCCAGATATTGGGTAAATAAGTTGAACGGGCATCGGCTGGCACGTTAGCATCCAGATCAAGCCAGGCATTACGAGTTGCTAATTGTGAGGCAAAATCTGGGTTCAGATTCACGACATCCGGTGCTGTTTTTGCGGAAACAGCTGTTAAAATTTTACTCTCCATTGCTGACCAAGGTACATCTACCCAAGTCACCTTGATCCTGGGATTTTCCGCCTCGAAAGAGCTAATTAAGTTTTTAAAGTAATCTGTGAATTGCGGCTGGAGTTGCATTGTCCAAAACTCAATTTGACCACTTTCGCCTCCTGCCTGCTGTGCCTTTGAATTAAGATTACCAGTGCTACAACTAACACTCCAGCTTAATAGCAATCCTAAAAGAGCAAAAATTCCTAGTTTTTTCCATGTTTTAGACTTGTTCCAGAATCTGTGTAATGTTGACATTTGTTATAAGTTATGTGTTGATTAAACCAACGTGGAATTCTAAGCTAAATTCAGTAGCAGACATTAACATAAATATTTCACTTAGTCTAATTCTTTACTCTCTAAACAACTACCAAAACTGTGGTTAACCGCTTCAAGAGTTTGTTTCCCAAAAACACAAACGGAGTTGGTATCGAACTGGCTCCAGACCGAATTAATATAGCTAAATTACGTAAGCGGGGACAGGGATTTAAACTGGCATCCTTTTTGTCGGTTCCGGTTCCAGAAGGCATATATGAAGATGGTTTAATTTACGATCCACCCGCTTTAGCAGAATTAATCCAGTCAACACTGGCTGAAAATAAGATTAAAGCACAGCGAGTCGCGACTGCTGTACCAGGAAAAGACTCTTTGGTTCGCCTGATTCCCTTACCAGCAGAACTAGATGATCAAGAACTGAGGGAAATGGTACTAAACCATGAAGCAGGTCTGTACTTACCTTATCCTCGTGAAGAAGCTGATGTAGATTATCAGAAGCTTGGGTACTTTGTGGATGAGGATGGAATTGAGAAAGTACAGGTGCTATTGGTTGCCACTCGCAAGGAAATTACCGATACATATATAGATACGTTTCAGCAGGCGGGCTTACAAGTAGATGTTTTAGAAATTAATAGTTTTGCGTTATTGCGAACAATTCGTGAACAACTACGGCAATTTCCGCCACAAGAAGCCGCAGTATTAGTCGATATTGAGTTTGATAATACTGAGATTGCAATTATTGTAGATGGTGTGCCGCAATTTACGAGAACAGTACCAATTGGCACATATCAGCTTCAAAGTGCGCTTTTACGAGCAATGAACTTACCGCCGTCTAGAGATATACAAACACTACAGGATCTGACTATTCCGATCGCCAACGATGACGATCGCGAAGCAAGATTAGGAGGCATTAATCCAGGTATGGCAGCAATGCTGAGAGTTTTGGGAGAATTAGCTGATGAAATGCGGCGATCGCTCGATTTTTATCTTAGTCAAAGTGAGAATTTAGAGGTAGTCCAAATTCTTCTAGCAGGACCAGGAGGAGGAATTGGACAACTAGATGAATTTTTTAGACAACGAATGAACTTACCCGCCGTGCAAATAGATCCAGTAGGGGCATTAGCCTTAGAAGTAGAAGAGGAAAAAATAACTCCGGCGCAACGACCAGGATTAGGAATTGTGTTAGGTCTGGGAATGCGGGAGATTTAAGCAGATGTATAGTTTAGATGTCAATTTCATTAAGGATCGTCCAGATTACAACTTAAAGGCAAACACCCGTACTTCAAAGTTTCGCGTCCCTGTTGGTAACTTCTCGCCGCTATATTTGGGGCTAGCAACTGGCTTGCTATTACCCGCTTTGGTAGGGATTGGGTGGTTATTTTTGCAAAGTCAAAATAGCCAGTTAGAACAGCAAATTGCTGAATTAGATATTCAGTTAAATCGTTTAGGAATTCAAGAACAAGAAATTAAAACAGTTCAAGCAGAAACGAACCAAATTAAGGCAGAAAACCAAGCACTAGCAACCGTATTTAATCAAATTAAACCTTGGTCAGCAATGTTGCAGGATATCCGCGATCGCATTCCTGCTACAGTTCAAATTGACAGCATCAAGCAAGTCGCGGCGGCTGCACCAGCAACTCCGCAGCCAGCAGCTAGCCCTAGTCCTAGCCCTTCTCCACAAGCTTCACCGCCAGGAACGACGGCACAAGGGCAAGCACCAGCACCAATAGCAACGCCAGTTGGTGGCATTGAAATTACTGGGATTGCGCGATCGTTTAACGACGTAAATGATTTCTTACTTACTCTGCAACAATCTGCTTTCCTCCAGCCTACAGATACCAGAATCGTCACAGCCGAGTTAGTTGATTCAACTGCGATCGCAGGTTCTGCTTCCCCGTCCGGTAACACTGTTGTAGTCAGAGGCCCTCAATTCGTGCGATACACAATTCAATCAAGTCTCAGCGATATTCCAGCATCTGAGTTACTGCGAGAACTCGAACGTAAAGGTACATTGGGACTGGTAGCGCGAATTCGCTTTCTGCAACAAAGAGGAGTCATTCAACAATGACAATCAGTGAAGACTTTATTACAGATGAAGGTGGAGACTTTGAGGCAACAGGGTCTACATATCCAACTGCGTTTGGCGTTACATTTACACCAGTAGTTAGTGGTGTTCTGATTGCCGTTTTAGGACTAGCAGCAACACTTTATTTGCTCCTCAACGTCGTTATGCCAGCTTTTCAGAAATATCAGGAACTACAAACAAGTCGAACTCAAAAGCAAGGACTAGTTTCTCAAAAAGAAGCAGTTTTGCAACAAAATGAGCAACTAAGAATTGACTTAGCACGGGTAAGACAACAAAGAACAGAAGTTTTAGCTTTATTTGCCAATGAGCGAACCTTTGATACGTTGCTACTCGATCTCAATCGCGTAATTGAATCTGGCAATGCAAGTCCGGGGCGGAATGCTACTAGGGCAAGACTAAAGCGATTTGTGCCAGCAACTACGTCTAGCGAGATTATCACGGATGGTTCGCTGGGTTCTGCTGTTAACGGTAAGCTCAAACGTCAAGTAGTTAATGTTGAACTTGAAGGAACGTTTGAACAAACCCAAGCAATTATCCGCAATATAGAGCGTCTACAGCCTTTATTGCTAGTCAAAGATTATCAATCGACCTTGGCACAAGGAACTTCTAATCAACAAGGTGCTAGGCTGGTTGGCAGTCCTGGAACGATTACTACATCTTTTCAGTTGCAAGCGTTAATGCCAGTTAGTGCAGATGAAGCACAAAAGGCGGCGGCGGCTAACCCACCACCCAAGTAATCTTCTAGATACGTTAGATAAAAAGGTAATTGTTGTTTAGTTATCCAACTTGTCAACTAATTCCTACCTTACTCTATGCTTGACCTACTGAAAATTTATGTTCTAGATATGCTGATTAGAGGAATCTGCGGGTGTAACGAGAAAAGTAGAAAACAAGTGTTAAGAAGATACATAAATACCGTGAATTTACTACCGTAAATTCACGGTATTTATAGCAGGTTTACACTTGAATACTGCTAGATTAATCAGTAAAATTTCGCTTGGATACATAGTAGATGTAGGTTAAGTTGCTTTGGTGGTTTTATTAGTTAAAAATAGCCTAAAACAATTGCCATATAAGTAATTCAACCTTAAAGCTAAAGTATTTATGTTGGATAATATATCAATTTTCTTATGCTTCTCTATTGTACAAATAGGCAGAAGTTTTAATGAAATAGCATTCCTAAAGGTAAGGGTGGAACAGTGAAACAGCTTCAAGGTAGTATATTCTTTGGCGGAGTGGCAGCCGTTTTACTAGCAGCTCAACCTGTGTGGGCAGCAGCTACGCAAGTGAAAGCAGTTCGGCTGAGTCCAGCAAATGGGGGACTAAATGTAGTTTTGGAAACTTCTAGAGGCGATCGCCCGCAAATTTTCACGAGCAGCCGAGGTAACACTTTAGTTGCAGACATTATTAACACTCAACTGCGCTTAACAGGAGGCAGTAGTTTCCGTCAAAACAACCCCGCTCCAGGTATCGCCTCGGTTGCAATCACCCAACTTGACCCTAATAGTATTCGCATGGTCGTTACGGGGACAAGTAGCACCCCCACAAGTCAACCTGTCCAGCGCACTGCTCAAGGACTTACACTCAACATTAGTTCCGGCGGCGCAAGGGCGGCGAATAGCCCGCCTGCATCAGCAAATACTCCAGTAGTAGTTCCTGCGTCGCCACGAGTAGCAGCGACTCCTCCCACTCAGACTCAGGCTCAAACGCCCACAGGGCAAACACCAAACGTTTTAGTTCCCAACCCAAGAGTGACGATTGATGGCGTACCAACACCAGCCGCTACACCAGCACCCGCAGTTCCGCCACCATTCTTGCCCAGAGCAGTTGCGCCACCAGTTGGAGATATTGCTGTCTCGAATACTGATGCCTCACCCACAAACATTAATTTAGAAACTACTGAACGAGTGCCGCGCTTGGTATTGCGAGATGCCCCAGTACGAGAAGTTTTAGCCCTTCTCGCCCGTGCTGCTGGACTCAACCTTGCCTTTACAACAGCAGCAGCAGCAGGGCAACAAGGCCAGGTAGATCAAGCGCCAGCTACTCCTAATGATGAGGGGCCGAGGATTTCTTTAGATATCGAAAACGAGTCAGTTCAAGACGTTTTCAACTACGTTTTACGAATTAGTGGATTGCAAGCTAACCGGACTGGACGCACTATTTTTGTTAGCACTAGACTAACGAATCAGGCTCGCGATGTAATCGTGCGTAGCCTTCGACTTAATCAGATTAATGTAGGAAGCGCACTAAATTTCTTAGTTGCGATGGGTGCAGAAAGCGCCGTCAGCCGTGAACGAACTGTTACTAGCGTTAATGCTGTACCAGTAGGAGGCGCTGCAACTCCAGTTACCCAAACCCAAACCAGTACAGAAACAAGAGTAGAAACCCAGCGCATTGATTTTCAAGACTCTATACCGCTACTGCGAGGGTTACAGGTAGTAGGAGACGAGCGCACTAATTCTCTGACATTAATTGGAACTCCTAAGCAAATTGATATTGCTACTACTCAATTAATTCAGATCGATTCGCGTCGTCGTCAAGTTGCTGTAAACGTCAAAATTGTTGATGTTAATCTTTTGGCAACAGAAGACTTCAACACAAGCTTCTCGTTTGGCATTGGTGACAGTTTCTTCTCCAATGATCGGGGTTCAGCTGTCCTCAATTTTGGAGGTATTACTCCGCCAACTAACTCTAATGTCGTTGGAAGTGTAATTAATCCCCCTGTGATCACTAATCCGATTACCGGACAAACTTTCTTAGATCCGAATAATAGTATTGTGATTCCAGGCGGAGGCGGTGGAATTATTGATGAAGACGGTAACTTCACGCAAACTGATGCCAGCTTCCTCGCTCCAATTGCTCCGTTTGGGGCTAATGGAGATCCTACTCAACCTGGTATTTCACAATTTACCCCAGGTACACCGACTATTCGGACTAGAAATCCAGACAACACAGTCACTGTTACGCAAGGAACTCAATCTACGATTACCAGTGCGCTGCCAACTTTATTTCAGTTCCCCGATCGCTTTCTAGCTCGTCTGCAAGCGCAAGTTGTTAGCGGTAATGCCAAAATCTTGACTGATCCAACTCTCACAGTCCAAGAAGGGCAAACTGCTGTTGTTAATCTAACCCAGGAAGTTTTTGGCGGATTTAGGCTAGAAACACAAAATAATGCAGGTACAAACGTTAATACAGTTAGGGAGCCAATTATTAGGCAAGCTGGTTTAATTTTGCAAATCAGAGTTGACCGAATTGATGATAATGGCTTTGTTGCCTTATCTGTCGCTCCTACAGTTTCGGCGATCGCAAACCAAGTAAATACTGCTGATGGCCCAATTACATTAGTGTCGTCTCGACAGCTAACTTCTGGGCAAATTCGTTTGCGTGATGCTCAGACGCTAATTTTATCAGGCATTATTCAAGATACAGATCGAGCTTCCGTCACTAAAATTCCAATTCTAGGTGATATTCCAATCTTGGGTGCGCTGTTTAGAAGTACAAATCGCCAAAACCAGCGCCAAGAAGTAATTGTATTACTAACGCCTCAAATTCTTGATGATTCGGAGCGATCGGCAACTGGCTATAATTACACGCCAGGACCAGACGCGCGTCAATTGCTAGAACGCCAAAATTTGAGAGTTCCAGGGCGATAATTCTTAACATTTTGAGCGCTTAAGATAAATTTTCAATTTTTTTCTTCCTTAAAACTCAAAAATCGCCCTATTGTTACCTGTCGTTTATAACTCAGGATAAAAATCTATCCCCGCAGCCGAGTATCTAAAGTTAGATAAAGCTTACTAAGAAAGGGTTTTAGGCTATTTTGATAGCTTTGAAATTTTTAGTTCAAGGCTTGTTGCTTTAGCTCCTAGCCGCAGGCTAAGTTCAAACTCTGCATAGAGAATAATGCTCTCACAAGGCATTTTTTGAGTAATTTTACTCAAAAAATCCTGAAATCCATATAACTTAAAGGTTCTACCGATCCATATTGACCTAGCAGACCTTAGAATGAGTCATTGAAATATCGAGGCTACGAGAGTTTCAGCCATTACTAAGTTGAAATCCTCTTGTTAGGCTGTGCCTGAAGCTCTATAAGCATGAGATTTCAGAGTCATGTTGAAGGTGTTTTATAAACCTCAAGGAGATTGAAATGAACAAAGGTGAATTAGTTGATGCCGTAGCTGAAAAGGCTAGCGTAACTAAAAAACAAGCCGATGCAGTATTGACAGCAGCTTTGGAAAGTATCATTGAAGCTGTCTCTTCTGGCGATAAGGTAACGCTTGTAGGCTTTGGCTCTTTTGAGTCACGCAAGCGCGAAGCCCGTGAAGGTCGTAACCCTAAAACTGGAGCTAAAATGAACATTCCAGCAACGAAAGTTCCGGCGTTTTCTGCTGGAAAACTCTTTAGAGAGAAAGTTTCGCCTGCGGCTGAAGCCGAGTAAGAGTGTTCACAACCAAAAACCATTATTGATGCGACCTGTACATGGGGGAAATTTAGCCTGGGCAGCAGAAAAAACAGGTTGTCCCCCTGATGCTATTCTGGATTTTTCTGCCAGTATCAGCCCGTTGGGACCGCCCCAAAGTGCGATCGCTGCCATTCAAGCTAATCTGGGTAATCTGAGCTACTATCCAGACCCCAATTATCGGGAACTAAGAGCCGCTCTTAGTCAATCGCATCAATTACCGCCGGAATGGATTCTGCCGGGTAATGGCTCGGCAGAGTTACTTACCTTAGCAGGCTGGGACTTGGCAAAATTAGCCGTGACAGCCTTAGTCACCCCAGCCTTTGGCGACTACTGGCGCTGTCTTAAAGCTTTCAACGCCAAAGTGCTAGAATGCCCTCTTGACTTGGAGGTAAGAGAAAAAGATAGTCTTTTGCCTCTTGCCTCTTGCCTCTTGCCTCTCGCCTCTGATAAGTGCGGTTTACTTCTGAATAACCCCCACAATCCTACAGGTAAGCTGTTTTCACAGGAGGCTATTTTGCCTTACCTGGAAAAATTTGCTTTAGTTGTATTAGATGAAGCTTTCATGGATTTTCTGCCTCCAGATCAAGATCAAAGCTTAATTCCACTTGTGCAGAAATATCCAAATTTAGTAATTCTGCGATCGCTTACCAAATTCTACAGCTTGCCTGGACTGCGGCTAGGATACGCTCTAGCTCATCCCGACCGACTTCAACGCTGGCAGCAGTGGCGCGATCCTTGGCCAGTAAATGCTCTCGCCGCCGCCGCCGCCGCCGCAGTTGTTCAAGATAAAGAATTTCAACAACAAACCTGGAACTGGCTACCACCAACAAAGTTACAGTTGTTTCAGGGTTTAGAGTTAGTAGGATTTCAACCTTGGCAAAGTGCGGCTAATTTTTTATTGGTTGAGTCAGAACAACCCAGTTCTCAATTACAGCAACAATTACTTCAAGATCACCAAATATTAATCCGTGATTGCCTGAGTTTTCCAGAACTAGGCGATCGCTACTTTCGGGTAGCTGTACGCTTAAAGGAAGAAAACGAGCGTTTAGTGCAAGCTTTGTCAACAATTATTAACGCTAACTAATCATCATAATTATGGCAGTTGACTATGATGTCGTAATTATTGGCGGCAGTCTAGCTGGACGCTACGCTGCCATTGCTGCAACCCATCTGGGAGCTACAGTTGCCCTTATAGAACCACCCACACAAGCAGCAATAAAACCACTGCTTGATCTCCTTACACCTCATGCTCTTACTGAAATAGGACAATTAACTCAGCAATTAAGTAATGCTGTTGGTATTCCTTACCAAAGTGGGGAATCTGTACAGTGGTTAGAGGCGATGCAGTGGACTGAAAGCGTTGTCTCAAATTTAGAAGAGCAAAATTCACCTGTTGTCTTAGCTGCACTCGGAGTTGATATTATCCTTGGTAACGGTCACTTTGAATCCTTACCACATATTGCACTTACTGTCAATGAGCGGAGATTGCGATCGCGTGCTTATCTAATCGCCGCAAATTCTCGTCCACGAATTCCAGATATAGAGGGATTACAAAGCACTGGTTATATCACTACCTCAGAAATTTGGCGATTGCTAACTTCCGCTCAGCTACCAAAGCGCTGGGTTATTCTTGGCGGCGATCCATCTGGTATTCAACTGGCTCAAACCCTAGCAAGACTTGGTTTAGACGTTACTCTGATAGTCAAGCGTTCCCATATTTTACCCAAAGAAGACCTAGATATAGCCCAATTGCTGCAAGCAACTCTAGAAGCTGAAGGTGTGCGCGTCCTCACTCAAACCTTAGTAACACAAGTGAAGCGCATTCAAGGTCAAAACTGGGTTCAAGCAGGAGATGAGGCGATTGAAACTGATCAAATTTTAATTTGTGCTGGACAACAGCCTAATGTTGAAGACCTAAATTTGGAAGCGGTAGGAGTTAAATGGAACCAGCACCACCTGATATTAAATGAAAAACTCCAAACCACTAACCCCCGCATCTACGCTTGTGGTGATGTAATTGGTGGTTATCAGTTTGCTAATATTGCAACTTATGAAGCTAGAATCGCTCTCAAAAATGCTTTATTTTTTCCCCTGTATAAAGTAAATTACCGTAGTATTCCTTGGGCGATATTTTCTGCTCCTCAACTAGCACGAGTTGGCTTAACTGAAGCGCAAGCAAAACGTAACTATGGAAATACTATTGTAGTATTGCGGCAGTACTTTAAAAGCGTGGCAGCAGCCCAGCTAACTGGAGAAACAACAGGTGTTTGTAAAGTAATTTTATTAGAAAACGGCGTAATTTTGGGAGCAGCATTTGTAGGGACACAAGCTGTTGAAGTAATTAATGTAGTTGCGCTAGCGATCGCTCAAAATCTCAAAGTAGATGCGCTTACCCAGCTAGTTCCTATATATCCCAGTCTCTCAGAGATTTTCACTCAATTAGCTGTTGCTTGGAGACGGCAACGTATTCACCGTAATATTAAGCTACGAAATTTTCTGGAAAGCTTTTTTAATTTCCGTCGTTCTTGGTCACGGTAGCTATTAATCTAATTGCTCATTTAGGTTTTTCGCTATTTCTACGATACTTATTTTCAGGAAAAGAACCGCCAATACCTTGAATAATCCCGCGTCCAACTAAACCAATAGCCCGACCAATTACTTGCGTAAGAATATACACAACACCACTACCTAAAAATGCTACTGCTGCTCTTAAGCGTGGAGCGATCGCATCACGAGTTTCTAGCCCTAGCGTTACTAGCAATTGAATTCCTGAAAGTTCAATTAACTCTTGATTGCGAGACGCATAAATTGAAATTTGGGCGATTCCTCTACTTGCCAAAACAAACAATTTATAGCGACTTTCAAAAATTGCCTTTGGCTCATTAATGTAGTTATTGAGACGATATTTCCAAGATAAATTGTTTCTAAACTGTTCAATTTCCCGTGTTGAAATTAAACGGCGGTCATAGAAGTTTTGTTTGATTGATGCCACATCAGCAAACTTATTTATTAACGGTTGTGCCACCCCATTAGCCACCTGAATAATTAAATTCTGAAAAATTAACTCTGCCCGTTCCCTTGCTTCTAAGCTATTAGCTGGATAGGAAACATTATCGATTACTAAAGGCGTTTCAAATAATAAGTAAGAAAACAAGTGAACTACTAAAGGAATTTTATTCAAGATTGCTGTTTGTACTACTGGCGCATCTTGTAATAAGATATTTACAAATTCTACATTGTGTTGTGTGCTGCCCTTGCCAGAGACATCGCCTACTTGCAATGTAGAATATTTACCAAAAAAGTCTGTTATTACTGCCTGCCACAAATCCCGCACGATAACTAATTGAAGGTTTACTAACTGCGTTCTATCGACTTGGGAAAAACGCAATTCATTTAAAATATCCTTAATTTTTTGGATAATTAGCTTAAGTAATTCTCTTTTTATTCCCTCGCGAAAAATATCAATTTCTAGAGGTGTATCAGTCAAGTTTTGTAGACTAAATTCAAGTTTCGCAAGTGTAGATTCAACTAATTCAGCTTGTAAGCTTTTAAAATTACTTTGAGAACTAATTTCCAGCCGAGAAATTGGTAGAGACAAAGCCTCATTTAAACCAGATGATTTAAAAGTATTCCCCTCTATTTCTACTCCCTGATCCCTAATTTCCCGTGCAGCCAACAACTGATTTACAAGCCAACGCGACGCTAACAATTCTCGCCGTTGTCCCGCTAAAAATGCTCTATCCAGTAATGGTAGTCCGGGGATTTGTAATTGTGCTGTTACTTCAGCCAAGCTAGTATCAATTTGCTGTAGTCCTGACAAACGTACCTGATTCCGAACTGTGCTAAAAACACCAGGCGTTAATGATTGAGAAGTAAAAATTTTCTTACTTCTTGCCTCAATCCAGTAAGAACGACCCGTTGCCACTTGCCGCATCGCAGCGACTAATTCAGAAACAGAAATTCCTTTAGGGCAATATCCATTAACTCCAGCTTGCTGCGCTGCCTTTAAATGAGTAGGTTCTAAAATTGAACTGAAAAGCAATATCGGCAAATTAGGGTACTGAGTTTTCAGTTGCCGACAAAATTGTAATGCTAATATTGGGTCAAGCTGAAACTGATCTAAATATAAGTCTAACACCACCAAATCTATTCTTGAGGCCGGGGTGCTAATAGAAATAGCCTCACTCAACTCTGCTAAAATTTGCAATGCAGCTGCACTGGATTCGGCTTGGGCCGCCACTTTCAAATCGGGAAATTGCTCAATCGCTATACACAGACCTGTACGGAAGATGGGGTCTGGATCGACTAGCAGTAACTCCAGTGGGCGATCGCTCATATTACGTTACTGACTACGCACATAAAGCGTACTTAAAACCTCACTCTTTCTGCTGCCGATAGCCGTAAAAGTTAATACTATAGTCAGTAATCCGTACTCCTGTTTGTTCTTCAATCGAACGAATCAAATCTTCTGGCAGTTCTACCTCAACATCTAAAATCTGGCTAGTGTCTAGGCAGTTGATATGACTATGAGAGTCACTAATATTACCATACAAACGACCATCTGAGCGCTCAATACACTCAATAATATTTTGGCTAGATAGCGCCTCTAAGTTTTGATACACTGAAGTATGACCGATCTCTTTACCTTGCTGGTTTAAGCGATCATAAATTTCTCTAGCCGACAGATGCTCTTTTGCTTGCCAAAGCAGTTCTAGAATGAAGCGACGCTGACGACTCAAGCGCATACCCAGTAATTGACACCGATCAACAGCATCTTCAAGCGATCGAATTGGTTTTACGGCTGCCGCTTCTTTTTTCATAATTAAACTTCTTAATCAACTAGGTAGGAGGATTAAGTTTCTACCTCTTATTTATTATTTTACTAGGAACTAATATCCAACACTCTGCCAGGCTTGCCAGCCAAATGAGCATAAGCTTCTCACCAAATGACTCTAATACTTTCTTGCTACTTAGTGGTAACTAGGCTGGTACTAGACTTTGGAGAGCGCATTCTTAGCTTTTTGACCAGATTGTTTAGATAATTATATTCTAACCCAAACTCATTACAACTTTATCCTAAATTTTAGCTAAATGTCTATAAGTCTTTACTGATGGAGCTAAGTATAGCTTTGTTTCAAGGCTAGCTTTAGCAATAGCTAAGTAGGTCTGAATTCAGAAGTAAATACTCTTGCTGTACTGACTTGAGAATAGCTATGGATAAAAGCACAAATTAAAAAGTAACAAAATATACTTTGGTTGATAACTGACTTTAGTAATTATTAAAACTAAGTTTAGCAAAATAACTTTATAAATTTGAATTTCATAGATATATTTATTAATACTAGCTAGGTGGTATGCAGATAAAATAATCAAATAAAAATCAAGTAATTAGTAGATAAATAGGTAAGAATATAAAATTTATAAAAGTACTAAAAAGTTTTTATTTAAAGTAAATTAAGTATTATAATTGAATACAGCATAATGTTTTGAATTTAACCTACTGTATTTTATACTATGTAGATATACTACATTATCTTCTTACCTTTTAGTATAATAAAATCTATTTTAATATTTATTTAACCATAGCTTTACCTAAAACATATAAATAATTATCTGAAAATTTAACAACTTTATAATCTTAATTATACTTTGTTATTTTAATGTTAATTAGTGATTTTAACAGCCAGAAAAACTATTTTTTAAAAGTTGCTGTTAAATCAAGCCTTCAGTTTTACCTATAAGTAAGACAAAAAGGTGTGCAATTTTGATAGTCATTACAAGTGGAATACTACCAAAATGGCGTTGTCTCATTCAATTTGAATAACCAAAAGTATCGGAGGAGTTTTAATGTTTTCTAGTTCAAATCGTTGGGCTTTATCAATTTCTACACTAGCGATCACTGTTGCAGGAACTTTTAGTTCTGTTAACGCAGCAGTAGTTGTTGCTCCAACAGCTGCGTGCAGACAAGGCGATATTGTAGGAGCTGCTGCTAGCACAGCCCCAGCCACACAGCGAAATGCGGCACAAGCAGCATCTAACGTCTAACGCATATTCTGCTCCTGACGTTCCACTCACGCGCTTTATTAGTCAAACAACCGCTGGTGTTTCTACTGTAGAATTTGAAGGCGAAATAGCAGCAGATAACTTTTGCAACTTAGAAGTTGACGTTATCGCCGGTACACGCAACATCGAGGAAATCGAAGAACAAATTCCAGGTTCAGCGTATTCTAGTCAAGTTCCAGCAGTAGTACGTCAGCGTCTGCAAAGGGAGCTACCAAACTACAGCATTACTTTTATTGAGAGGAGTACAAGACCTCAGCCTGGGCCTCGACCTGTACCACCTCTTACACCAAATCGTGTTGTTTATGAAATTGAAGGTAGTTGTACTGGTACTAACCCTATTCCAGGCCCAACAGCAGGCAATTACTGTATAAATGGTTAGTCAGGGGAAGCTCAAATCAGTTCAGACGGCAACAATTTTACGTTTGCAGTAACTCAGCAGTAAGTAGAATAGCTAGTGTGTTGTAATTGTTAAACTAAGGTAGCTACTGTATTACCCAGGTAGTAATGCAGCAGCTATTTTTATTTAAATTATTCGCGTTAATTTATTGCGATCGCCAACTTTTAAATTTTTACTAACTGTAGCGAACAATTTAATTCTTGCCTATAATTAACTCAACTTATAAAAAACTCTTGAAAAACAAAAATTTTGGCTTAGTTTGACTCATGCATTAAAACAGAGAGACTGGTCCTAATGTTGACAAAAAACATATCAAGGAAAACCAGCAAAAGAAATCAAGATACTGAAGAATTGCCGGACAAAATTACTATCTAGGTAGCTGTTGAGTAAAATAAGTAATAATAGAACAAGTATCTAGCACCGCTCTTTATTAGATCTACTTAAGTTTAGTTGTAAACAAAGTTACATCAATAATCTTAATTATGCAACCTACTTCTACTTGGCAACGGCTGAAAAAGCAAGAACTCAGTTGTGAGGAAGCGCTGAAACTTTTGGTAGACGAGCAAGGAACTGTTAACCAAAGTCTATTGGACCGGGAAGTAAGTAATAGATTCTTACGGCACTTTCAAGACAAAAGTTCTTTACCTCCGGCAATTCCCTTGCTCCTATGGCGCGGTTGTTACTACCTGGGAAGTCCTGTAGATTTACCACAGGACGCGATCGCAAATCTCACCAATCGTACAGGCAGCGAAGTTAAAATTATTCCCATTTCTGATCAAAGCTATCGCGCCTGGTTCCACACTCAAAATCTAAATACCAACCGCATCAGTTCTGTACCTCTGGTTAATCCGATTACAGGAGAACAAGAGCAAGAAAACATTACTGAAACAACTGAAATCTATCTCTCCAAAGCATCAGACCAAATTGACCGGATTAAAACATTGCTGAGTGGCGCATTACGCAACCGCGCCAGTGACATCCATTTGGAACCACTAGCAGAAGGCTTAAGAGTCCGCTATCGCATTGATGGCGTAC
>JAHHHE010000057.1 GCA_019359535.1 Gloeocapsa sp. UFS-A4-WI-NPMV-4B04 | reverse complement strand
TTTGCCACGCTTTTAATATTTTTTCTCGTAAGTCAATGGAATATGCTGCCAACTCTAATTAACCTTCTGTTTTCATCTCTTTACTTTATCTTCTTTGTGGCTAGCTTGATCTCAAATTGCTGTATGATGTGGTAGTTACTGCTACCGACTCGTTAGGAAATGTCAGCACTGACAATACCAGCAATGAACTAACTATCTCGTTAGGAAACGTCAGCACTGACAATACCAGCAATGAATTAAGTGTTAACGCTACTAATGATTTCTTTGTAATCCAAGGCAATGCTCCTACAGCCACAGTTAGATTCACTAACGTGGAGAGCAATGCTGGCTTTGTCAACGAAATGGGAGTATTTACTGTAGACGATGAGCAAGGTACGATCAACGGTATTGCCCCTGGTGAAGCTGGCTATTTAAAAGCTGCGTTGGAGCGAGGAAAAGTAATCTTCTCAGCGCTTGCAAATAATGAGTTCTCTAATTTACTTTCCCCGCGTGAATTAAGCTTGGAGACTGGCAAATTATTAGCATTTTACCTCGTCCAAAACAACACTACCGATAATGTTCTGGCGAGTTTGGCAACTGGAGAACCTGTACCAAATGTCTTTTTTGCTTCAGCCAGTGTCAATGCTGATGGCTTTGAGCATTTACAAATTCGAGACTTAGGTAACAATGCTTTTGAAATCGCCCAGGAAGATGGTTCTGGAGGAGCAGATTCTGACTTCAACGACCTATTAGTGCGGTTTGAACTCAGCAATGACCCTCCTAGCCTGGGAACTAATTTACAGGGTAGTCCGCAACGGGAGCTGATTGATCTAACTCAACAGCAAGGACAAATGGTGCAAGCTTCCCTTAATTTGGATAGCAGTGCTGAATTCGACAATTTAGTCGGTTTTTATCGGTTGGCTAATGAGGATGGGACAGTCATCGACCCCATAACAGGTCAAGCGATCGCTCCTGGATCACCTGGTTATGCTCAGGCTGCTTTAGCAAATAGCGTAGTGCAGTATGAGCAGAATGCAATCGAGCCATTTTTACTAGAGGGGGGAGCAATTTATGCTCCCTATCTGCTAGCTGATGGCGATTCAAACGCTGCCTATTTCCCTTACTTGGGATCAAATGCTGATGGTTTCGATCACCTGCGACTTCTGGGAAACAACGTCTTTGGTTTTGAAGATCAACCTGGTGGCGGCGACCAAGACTTCAATGATATGGTTTTGCAGGTTAATCTTTCTGTGGTTGAAACTAGATAATGTAGGCAAAGTCAAAAAGTGCTTATGCTGGGTGGGTCAAAGGAATAAAAGGTTCTGATTGTATTGCAAAAATTCTAGCACCCAGCAGAAAATCCAAAGTCTTACCCTGTTTATCAACTGCTAGTGGATACAGCTACTTGGCGATCGCCTTTAGCTTCAAGGTAAACTTCATCTACCCGCCATCAATGACTAATAGGAGGCAGATAACAGCAGCAACGCTTGTCTAGTTCTGGGCTATAAGCCTGAACCCATCTATAAACGGTTATATGATCAGCCTTTAGTAGTGACCAGGGGGGGGAGATTGCTAGCTGGAGGGCATCGTCTAGCAGCTAGCAAATTATTAAAGGACTGTAATTGAACTCACCCCCCATTTTCAGTGGCTTGGCTAGGGTGTCTACTAAGGTGTTGTAAACAATTCTGTGTACGAAAGGTCTTAGCAGTGCTAAGGTTTTCTTGGACTTGTGACCCCCATAGGTGATACTACCTCGTGCTATCTCCAAGCTCTTCGTTATGATTACTAGCTCTAGCGATTTGGTATAAGGCGAGAAGTTAAGGAATAAAAAATACTTTCTTCTCAGATCACTCTTAATTCTTCACTCTTCACTAAGATGGCGTGGTAACTCAACGCGAAATGTTGAACCTTGCCCTAGCTTACTTTGGACATTAATTGTTCCTTTCATAATATGTACCAAGGACTTAGTAATCGCCAGCCCTAAACCTGTACCGCTATGCTTGCGCGTAGTTGTTTGATCAATTTGCCGAAATTCCTCAAAAATCTGCTTAATATCAGACTCAGCAATGCCAATACCAGTGTCCTTGACAGCGATCGCGATTTTGTTTGGTAAAGGTTCGCTAACCTCGATCTGGACGCTACCAGTTTCTGTGAACTTAATTGCATTGGAAAGGAGGTTAACTAAAACCTGCCTCAGACGGTTGCTGTCACTCACTATCAGAGGATTTTCCAGATCAATCTGAACTTTTAATGGTAATTGCTTTTGCTCGGCTAGAGGCTGAAGTTCTGCGAGTGTTGCAAATACTAGCTGCGTGAGATTAAATGCTTCAAGTTTAAGTTCTATCCGACCAGCTTCAATTTTGGAAAGATCCAGGATATCGTTAATCAACGCCAGCAGGTTTTTACCATTATTGAGAATGCGTTGCACCATATCAACTTGAGTACCGCTCAAAGAGGCGGTACGTTGACGCAACAACACTTGAGCAAAGCCAATAACGGCATTCATCGGGGTGCGGAGTTCATGAGACATTGTAGCGAGGAACTGAGATTTCAGCCGTGCTGCCTCTATTAGTTGCAGGTTTTGGCGTTCGATGTGTTGCCGTGTTAATTCAAGTTCGCGGTTTTGGCGCGCCAAGGTTTCGTATTGGACGGCTAAACGTTCTTCTCGCTCTTCTAGGGCGTTAATCATGCGGGCATTATTAATTGCGATCGCCGCTTGTTCACCAACAGCATCAAGCAAATTCTGGTCTTCTAGGTCAAAAGCATCGGGATTTTGCCAGTTACCAATTGCCAGTACCCCCAGTCTTCCTGCTAGTGCTGATTCAATCGTTACAGCATAAATTGAAGCTGGAGGAGGCGGGCTAGAGGAAGACGAATAAGTAGTATTTTCTAATCCTGCTTCAGTCGTTTGCACCAGTCGTGATTTACCTGTCAAAAACACCTGACTGAGCAATCCTGCACTGGGATCAAATAATTCTGTTAGCAGTAATCTTTCCCTACCAAGTCCAGCAGTAGCAGTTAATTCCAACTCATTGATTTGGGAGTTGTAAAGCACAATCAGGCAAAACTCAGCTTCAAGAATGCCATCACAAACTGCCCCCACCATCACTTGTAACAAACTGGGCAAATTAGTTAGGCGCTGGTTCAAAAGATTAGTTATCCGTTGCAACACTCTTAGTTGTTGTTGCTGTTCGCCGAGAATAATGATTGCCTGACGCAAATTTTCGCCGATATCATTTGCTTCTTGATATAAACGTGCGTTGTCAACTGCCAACGCTGCACGGCGACCGATATCTTCTGCCAAGGTAAGATCACTTTGATTATAGATCCGACCAGATTCTGTTAATACAAAGCTGATTGCGCCCAGCGTCCGCCCCCGCGCTTTCATCGGTACACAGATGACGGACTTTAACCCGACTTCACGCAGGAGACTCAGATGTTCTGCGTCATGAGCAACCGCTACTAGCAACGAGTCGGAAATTTCTGGATAGAATTCTGCATGACCACTACGTATTACCTGCGCTGTGCCGTAGCTTGAATCTGAGTTGATCGGATAGCGACGCTGCAACTGATTTGCCCACTCCTGCTTTGATGGGTCTGCGTGGGCTACAGTTACTAGACGTAACGAGTCATTCTCTCCGACGACATGAATCATACACCAATCAGCAACTTGGGGTACTATCAAACCAGCCAAATTTTCCAAAGTGGCTTGACAGTCTAGAGAACCTACAAGTAAAGCGCTAGCTTCAGCTAGGAATCTCTCTTGTTCTTCTATCCGTTTACGCTCAGTGATATCCCAAAAAACGCCAACACTGCCCCTAGTTCTTCCCTGTTCGTCAAATAAAGGTGCGGCATTAGAAATCAGCTTTACAACCGAATCTCCCTGATTAACTACTAAGTCAAGTTCCGCATCAATTACATCAACGCCATTGGCTGCGGCGTATTGCATGGGGAGTTCAACAGCCTCTAGTTCTCTACCATCGCGGTAAATTTTGTAGGATGGTTGTTCGGGTTCAGGGGCGCTTTTAGAGGCATTAACATTAGCTGGTAACTTTAGCAGCCTGGAAAGCGATGGGTTGACTCTAATATGATTGCATTGGGGGTCTTGAGCGATCGCAATTCCAATTGGAATTACATCAAGTAAGGTTTGGAGTTCAGTTACGCGCCGTTCTAAATCACGGTCTAGTTTAATGATTTCTGCTTTTGAGCGCTGACGCTCACTCAAGTCGATTGCAAAGCAGACACTCGTTTCTGTTGTTCCTTCCACTAATGCACCGCCTACCAGAACGCGGACGCGGCTATGATCTTTGCGGATATATTCTTTTTCAAATGGGGTAAAAACTCCAGAGGTTTTAAGTTCTGCGATCGCGCGCTGATCTAGACTTGTATATTCTGGCGGTGTCATTTCCAACCAATGCAATCTTCCTACACTTAAATCGGCTTTGGTGTATCCCACCATTGCCAAAAAGGCATCATTGGCTTCAATAATGTTGCTGTTCATATCTGCCAATATGATCCCAATTACATTGGCATCAGCCAAGCGCCTAAACCGAGATTCGCTTGCTCTTAGTGCGTACTCTAGCTGCTTGCGCTCGGTAATATCGCTAATAATGCCCGACATCCGCAAAGGACAGCCGAAGCGATCGCGCTGTGCTTTACCTCTAGCCGTACAGTAGCGGTATTCTCCAGAAGCATGACGAATCCGAAATTCTGCTTCACATTTCTCGCCACGAGTTAGATGATTTGCGATCGCCTCTTTAACTTTCGGCAAATCTTCTGGGTGCATTAGTGAAGTAAAGGCAGCAGGTGTGAAGCTAAATTGCGATCGCGGTACGCCGATAATTTCTAGCAGGCGATCATTACAATAAACTTCGTCTGTCGCACAATACCAATCCCAAATGCCATCGTTAGCTCCTTCTAAAACTAACCGATAGCGTTCTTCACTTTCTCTCAATCGCTCGTTAGCTTGCGCTGCCTCAATTTCAGCGCGGTGCAGCCGAATTGTCTGACGCACGACTTGGTATAAATTTTCTGGGAATAATCTTGCTTTGGAGAGATAGTCGGAAGCACCCGCTTTTAGCACTTGGACGGCAATTTGTTCATCGCCTTGCCCCGTCAACACTACCAAGGGAACTGTGATGCCTAATGAGCGAATATTTTGAACTAAGGATAAGCCGTCACCATCTGGCAGTAGATAATCGAGGAATACGCAGTCAAATTGCTGTTGTTGCAAAGTGGCGATCGCTCCCGCACAGTCACCAACTTCCAATAACTCCATTTGTACACCAGCAGCTTTTAGCGCTCGGCGTACTGCCATGCGGTCTACTTCATCATCATCCACCACCAATATTTTGACTATTTCTTCCATCTTTTTATGGAAAGTAAAAGTTTGAACTTCAAAGTTGAAACTTTTAACTTTTTACTTTTGTATTAAAGTATTTCACTTAACGCCCAATATTTATTCAGTGTTGCCACTGTTTCAACAAAGTTTGAAAATGTCACAGGTTTAAGAATATATCCAGCTACATTTAGGTTGTAAGCCTCCACTTTGTCTCTATCTTCATTTGATGTTGTTAATACAATCACAGGAATTGGCTTTAATTTCGGATCAGATCGCAATTCTCTTAAAAATTCAATTCCATTCATTCTAGGCATATTGAGATCGAGCAAAATTATTCTTTGCTGTGGCGGCATTAAGGGCGGATTGCCATTACCACGTAACATGATTAATGCATCTATGCCATTATTTGCAATATAAAGTGGATTAGTAATGTTATTTTTTTTAAACGCACGTTTTACGTTCATTACATCCACTTCGTCATCTTCGACAAGCAGGATGTTTGTCATGTGTTTTCTATTATTAAAGTGTTATCTATTCATATATTGCTGATATCTCTGTTTGAGCGCCTCAATCATTTGGCAGGATTTCCGCTATTGTGAGCATTACTTAATTCTTCATGCCTACTTCCTAATGCGTATTCCTTCATTTAGGCCAGGTGAAATAAAATGTTGCTCCTTTTCCTTCCTGAGATTCTAGACGGATTGTTCCTCCTTTGCTTTCAACAATTTTTTTAACTATTGCTAAACCGATCCCAGTATTTTCTACTTTATCCCTGGCTTCTAAGGTCTGAAAAATTACAAACACCTTTTCGTGATACTGAGGGTCAATTCCTTGCCCGTCATCAGCTACAGCAAATTCGTAAAATGCTCCTTGCTCAGTAACAGAAATTTGTACTTTGCCATCTACCTTTGGGTGGTGTTTGATAGCATTACTGATTAGATTAGTAAATACTTGTTCTAATGGCAACCGCTCTGTTACAAAGGTTGGCATATTGGGTGCTACTTCAACCGTAAAGGTGGGCGGAGGCGCGATCGAGTCGATTACTTCTGCTAGCAGAGTGGCAACAGAAATCGTTGCTGTTGCTGTTTCAAAGCGTCCGACGCGGGAATATTGTAGTAAGCCATTAATCAAAGCTTCCATGCGGTGGACACGCCCCCGAAGCAAATTCATTTGATGCCTAGTGTCATCAGTTAAAATATCGCCGATGTCTTCTTCAATCCATTGAGAAAGGTTAGCGATCGCTCTTAAGGGTGCTTTCAAGTCATGAGACACGACGTAGGCAAACTGATCGAGTTCCTGGTTGCGCTTTTGTAAAGCAGTATTCGTTTGCGCCAAGATAGAAGACAGACGCGCTAGATCGGCTGCACGTGCTAAGAGTGCTGCTTCTGCCTGCTTCTGCTCAGTGACATCTAAAATCAAAGACAGGACAGAAACTAAATTACCTGACTCGTCTAACAACGCCGAGTTGTACCATTTGCAATCAATAATCGCGCCATTTTTGGTGTAGTTACAGTTAAGTGAAACATTGCGTTGTTCTTTACCATCAATTAACCGCGCCATCACTTCATTGACTACATTCAAGTTTTCAGGGTAGATAAATTGCCACTCTTGAGGATTTTTGCCTAGCACTTCTTCAGCTTGCCAACCGAAGATTGTTTCTGCTTCGCGTGACCATCTAGCTACGCGAAAGTCGCACTCCCACTCAATCACGGCTAGCGGTGAATTCTCGACATGGAATGTCAAGCGCTGGAGTGCCTCTTTTAGCGCTGACTGAGTTTGCTTGCGGGTAGTGATATCGCGGTAGGTAGTAACGATTCCAGCTACATTTGGATCAGTTAAGAGATTATTGGCGATCGCTTCAAAAATTCGTGTGGCACCATCAGCGTGTCGTAACCGGAACTCAGATGTAATATTGCTAGCTGGATGACACAGAGCTTGTTCCAAAAGGTGCTTGACGTGGCTTAAATCATTCAGATCAACAAGGTCAAAAGCTTTTTTGCCTAGCCAATCTTCAGGTGCGTAACCCAAAATCGGTTTGACAGAGGGGCTGATATAGCTAATAGTGCCATCTGCTGCTACAACTTGAATCACATCAGAGGCATTTTGGACTAGAGAACGAAAGCGGGCTTCACTCATCTGTAATGCTTCAGCTTTTGTAGTTTCGGTAGCTAGTCGCTGAGAGACAACAGAAGCTAGCACCGTAAGCGTCAACAGCATCAACGAAGCAATACCAATTGCCACCGCCAGCAGTGAGTTGTCTAGGGTTTGAGACGACGTAACTCCTTGGGAATGTGGCGCAAAGCTGACGGCTGCCATTGCGGTGTAGTGCATTCCTGCGATCGCAGTGCCAATTCCCACCGCGCTGCCGAGCTTACGTAAACTGCTACTTGTTGGTGTAGTATTGCTTCTGAATTGGAACGCTATCCATAAGGCGGTGAGTGATGCACCAATGGCGACTACAATCGAAAGCGCTACAAGTTTGAGGTTATACACTGGCGTAGCTTCTAGCCGCATTGCTGCCATGCCCGTGTAGTGCATAGCGGCAATCCCCAGTCCCATAAAAACGCTGCCTGTTAGTAACTGTAGCCGACTCAGATACTGACGGCTGACTAAAAATAGAGCGATCGCAGAGGCGATAATTGCCACCCCCATTGAAGCTAAGACAATAGGTACGTCGTAGTTTACGGGTAGCGGCAAATTATATGACAGCATCCCAATGAAGTGCATCGACCAAATGCCAATTCCCATTGCGATCGGGCCTCCAATCAGCCATGCTGTACGCACACGCCCAGAATCTTCGGTTAATCTGCCAGCTAAAGTAAGTGCCGTGTAAGAAGCGATCGTTGCAATTGCAATTGACAGCACAACGAGACGTAAATCGTGAGTACCTGTGATGGCGATGGCTGCGTCAGTCATATCAGTTATGCTTATTACTTATGATTAATCATTGAAAGCAGAACGCGGTTACTCCCACAAAAGAACACAAGCAAAAACAGGGAATTTTTAACAGTGGACAATTGACAATTGACAATTGTCAACTATTGTTGACAATTGTCAATTGTCAATTGTTCAGTTGTCCCGCAGATCGGGTTCCAATCCCCATCCTCAACTTCAACGAATAAATTTCAACTGTCAACTGTCAACTGTCAACTGTCAACTTTTTAATTTCTCCCCTGCTAAGAATGCTCCCTTCTTTCACGTAACCTCTATTAATATAATTGGGGTAGTTTATGCCCTCGGGCCGAACGCATGATCGCATTACTTTATGGGGCTTGCCCTTTGTCGCTGGTATTTCCTTCGGGCAAACTCAAAGTAGCAACTTAACTTTGATTCTTTCCGGCGCATTTTTATTTAGTGGGCTAATGTTCGGCCCTGACTTGGATCTTAACTCTGTACAATACAAGCGCTGGGGGTGTTTGAGGTGGATCTGGATACCTTATCAAAAAACTTTACGGCATCGCTCGCTGTTATCTCACGGTCCGATACTTGGGACAACCCTGCGATTAATATATTTAGCTGTATGGTTAGGCATACTCGGTATTCTCGTTGGGATAGTGCAGTTAGTGTGGAATGTGGGGTGGAGTTGGCAGCAATTTTTTGAAGTGCTAACGCGATCGCTTACTCAATATCCCAGCCAGTGGATTGCCTTTTATCTAGGGCTAGAAATAGGGGCGATGAGCCATTCTGTGAGTGATTGGGGCGGTTCTACTTACAAACGCTTCAAAAAACAGGGCAGAATAAAGAAACGTAAATTAACTACAGTTACTCGCCGCCCTAAATCGGCAGCTGTTAAAAGTCGTGAGAAGCGTTAACTAAAATATGATTTACCCACTTGAAGTCTGAAATTTTAATCCCCATTGCCCTCTTAAAAAGGGGGAGCTTAAGCAGTTAAGATTCGTCACAAGCGTTAATTAAAATATGATTTACCTGCTTGAAGTCTGAAATTTTAATCCCCATTGCCCCCTTAAAAAGGGGGAGCTTAAGCAGTTAAGATTCGTCACAAGCGTTAATTAAAATATGATTTACCTGCTTGAAGTCTGAGATTTTAATTTCTCTTGCCTTCTTAAAAGGGGGAAATCAAATGTGTAAGTTTATAGTATTAACTTAAAATTTTTCAGGATGACTCAAGAATCCAATCAATTCAATCAAAATCAGTCTCATGGCGCTACATTAGCAGCAGTGCAACAATTGATTAATGTGGTTGCTCAACTGCGATCGCCTGATGGTGGTTGTCCTTGGGATTTGGCTCAAACTCCCGAAACACTGACTCCTTACGTGATTGAAGAAGCTTATGAAGTAGTAGACGCGATTAAGAGTGGAGATCCAAATGCGATCGCGGAAGAATTAGGAGACTTACTATTACAAGTAGTGTTGCAAGCTCAAATAGCTTCAGAAAAGGGTAAGTTTAGTCTTACAGAAGTTGCTCAAGGCATTACTCAAAAGCTGATTCGCCGTCATCCTCATGTGTTTGGTGATGTGCAAGTTAATAGTGTTGAGCAAGTGCGGCAAAACTGGGAGGAAATCAAAGCCCAGGAAAAAGGGGAATCAGTCGAAGATAGTCAAAAACTAAGTACCAAACTTAGCCGTTATGCTCGCACACTTCCGCCGTTGATGGCTGGAATGAAGATTTCTGAAAAAGCTGCTGCGGCTGGTTTTGAGTGGGAAAATATTGATGGTGTCTGGGCGAAATTTGATGAGGAGTTAGCAGAATTAAAACAAGCGATCGCACATGAACCACTCGCAGCACAACAAGCTGAAATTGGAGATTTATTATTTGTTGTAATTAATCTTGCTCGTTGGTATAACCTCGATCCAAGTGCAGCTTTACAAGGAACTAACCAGCGATTTGTTCAGCGTTTATTCCAAATGGAGGCATTTGCGGATCGTCCTTTGTCGGACTATACATTAGAGGAATTAGAAAATTTGTGGCAGCAAGCTAAAGCCCGACTTGCCAAAGATTAATAACTTCTCAGTTTAAGTTTTTTAAAATAGTAAGTAAAGGTTAAATTTATGCTCAAAGTATTCAAAGTAAGTACCGTTGTTATCGCTACTTTAGTAAGTTTAAGTAGTAAAACAATGGCTGTACCTACCGCTAAACTCACCATAGTAGTAAATCAACTACCTAACCAAAAAGGTGAAATTTGCATGAGAATTTATGCAAAGGAACAGGGATTTCCTCAAAGTTCAAAAGGTGTAGTTCAAAGTGGTTGCACTAAAATAACAGGACGTTCGGCAACAAAAGAGTTTTATGGCTTAAACTATGGAACTTATGCTGTTGCTTTATTTCATGATGAAAATGGCGACGGCAAACTAAATACAAACTTTTTAGGTATACCAAGAGAAGGTTTTGGAATTTCTAATAACCCAACTGTAAGAACCAGTGCGCCGAAGTTTAAAAATTCTAGTTTCCCCTTGAGAGGAGATACAACAATAAAGATCGGTATGAAATATATTTAATAAATCAATGAACAATGATTAGTAATAATTGTTTTAGTAGATAATTATAGTTACTAAGTTAATAGCTAATTGTAGATTTATGACTGTTAACCAAATTACTTTACCCCTAAGCGCGATCGCTCAACAAACTCGTAACAGCGCCCAAAAGCTGGCGGTGTTATCAGAAACGGCGAAAAATCAAGCGATTGAAAAAATCGCCCAAGCTTTAGAATCGGCAACAGATGATATTCTGGCTGCTAATGCTGCTGATTGCATGGCTGCGGCAGCTGCTGGAATTCCTAAACCGCTATATAATCGGCTGAAATTGGATGCAGCGAAGCTCAAAAGTGCGATCGCTGGGGTGCGAGATGTAGGTAAACTAAGTGATCCGGTGGGGGAAGTACAAATCCACCGCCAGCTAGATGATAATTTAATTCTCAAGCGTATTACCTGCCCATTAGGTGTATTAGGTGTTATTTTTGAGGCACGTCCTGATGCGGCAATTCAAATTTCCTCGCTAGCGATTAAGTCTGGAAATGGTGTCATTCTTAAAGGTGGACAAGAAGCTGTTAAATCTTGTGAAGCAATAGTTAAAGCTATTCATCAAGGATTGTCTCAATCTGCTGTAAATTCTGCTGTTGTACAGCTATTAACGACAAGAGAAGAAACACTAGCACTGTTGCAGTTAGATCAATATGTGGATTTAATTATTCCTAGAGGTTCTAATTCTTTTGTGCGATTTGTGCAGGATAATACTCGCATTCCTGTACTCGGTCATGCAGAAGGAATTTGTCATCTTTATGTAGATGCTGCGGCTGATATTGGCAAGGCTGTAGAAATTGCAGTAGACGCAAAAACTCAGTATCCAGCTGCTTGTAATGCAATTGAAACTATGCTTGTTCACTCCTCAATTGCGGCAAAGTTTTTACCAGTAGTTGCAGACGCTTTGCAAAAACGGAATGTAGAGTTGAGAGGAGATGAATCGACTTGTGAGATTTTAGATATTGCAACTGCTACAGAAATAGATTGGGCGACTGAGTATAGCGACTTGATCTTAGCAATTAAAGTTGTAGATTCGCTCTTCGATGGAATCGCGCATATCAATAATTATGGTTCAGGACATACAGACGCGATCGCTACCGAAGATCCAGATGCTGCGTCTACATTTCTAGCACAGGTAAATTCAGCTGGCGTGTACCACAATTGTTCAACTCGGTTTGCTGATGGCTTCCGCTACGGGTTTGGTGCAGAAGTTGGAATTAGTACCCAAAAACTGCCGCCGCGTGGTCCTGTGGGCTTAGAAGGGCTAGTAACGTATAAGTATCAGCTTACTGGTGATGGGCATATTGCAGCGACCTATAGCGGGGATAATGCTAAGTCTTTTAATCATCAGGATTTAGATCATTGAGAAATTCTGCAACTTGTTTCCACAGTAGAGTAGGAGACTCAATTAATGGTGCATGGCCTGTTGGCAAAACTTTTAATCTTGAATTCTCAATTAAAGCCACAAGCTTAGACGCTAGTGCTAGATATTTTTGATCTTTAGAACCAGCTATAACAAGAGTCGGTGTTTTAATGTTTATCAGTTGATGCCAAACTGAAGGCATAACTCCACTACCAAAATATTTTAAACTGCAAGCTAATCCAGAAGGTTGCAGGGGTAGACGGCGTATTACTTCCTTAGTAATATCCTGGCTATCAGTAATTTCTTTAAAAAGAGGTTGTGCTAACCATGCGGTTAGAAAATCTCCAGGGTTTGAATTAAGGATTTTTTCTGCTAGTTCGTTGTCTGCTTTAACCCTTGCTTTTCGCATAACTTCATCAATTCCGGCTGTAGTTGAAACCAAAATCAGTGAATGAAGCTGATGGTAATTTTTTACGGCAAATTGTAGCGCTAATCGCCCTCCCATTGAATACCCGAATAAATGAAACTTGCTTTGTTTTAGAGAAGTAAGCCATTTTTTTAGTAAAGCAACCTGGTTAGCAGTATGAAAATTAATTTCAGTTTCTATAACTTGAGTTTTTCCATGTCCAGGTAAATCGGGTATTAAACATCTATAGTTACTAATAATGAAATTTGGTGTTTCTAAAAAGTCACGACTGCTACCAGTAAATCCATGTAAAAATACTATTGTCTCTTGAACATCTAAATCAGAATCAAAATAATGAATGCTTCCTAAATCAGATTTGTAGTAACGTGATTTCATATTAAATCCGGTTACTCACTTCTTACTAATTTACTATTATGTGGTGGATATCAAGCGCTTTCTAGGTGCATTAATTAAAACAAATTTATTCACTACTCACTACTCACTCTTATCCACGACTCACTACTCACTCTCTTCCTCAAACCAACGCTTTAAGTAGTGCTTGCAGTTTTAACTGAATTTCTGCTAATTCTTTGTCTGGATCAGAACCAGCAACTATACCAGCGCCTGCGTAAAGTCTAGCGCGATCGCTGTCTATTAATGCCGAACGGATGCCGACAATAAACTCGCTGTTACCTTGGTAGTCTACCCAACCTAGCGGCGCAGCGTATAAGCCTCTCTCAAAGTTTTCATAGCGATTAATTGCTTCACAAGCAACGTCTCTAGGAACACCTGCAACTGCTGGGGTAGGATGTAACTCTGCCACAATTTCTAAAGGATTAACATTAGCAGGAAGTTTGGCGCTGATTGGTGTCCATAAATGTTGAATGTTAGATAGTTGTCTTAGCTGTGGTGCTAGTAGTTGCGGTACAATGCCCAAATGATATAGACGTTGAGTAATAAAATCAATTACAACTCGATGTTCGTGATTTTCTTTTTCACTATTTAATAGACGTTCTGCTAAATCAGCATCTTCGATCAAGGTTTTTCCTCTTGGTGCTGAACCAGCCAAAGCATCTGTGATCAATTCTTGATTGTGAATACTAATTAAGCGTTCTGGACTTGCACCAATAAAGGTTTGTCCTTTCCCGTTGCTAATCGAAAATATATAACAGTTTGAATAGAACCTACGTAAATTGTTTAACGATTTAAATAAATTAAAAGGATTAGCTGAAATAACATCTAACGCATGGGCAATAACAATTTTTTGTAAATGATTGGACTGGATTGACTTTAAAATCGAAACAATTGTTTGTTCAAACTTATCAATGCCGTTTACAGCTTCTTTAATAAATTCTTGTTGATTAATATTATCTCTATTAAAATTGTCTTTTACTGATATAATTTGCTCAATTGTTTGATAAAACTGCCCTACTAGTGTTTCTAGATTTACTCCAGTATTAATTTCTAAATTTGCTATTAATATACAGCGATCGCTATCTCGAATAATTTGCCAACGCGGTAGAAATACTGTTGCTGGTGGAAACGGAGAATTTGGTTGCGTATTTTCGTCGAAAAAGCCAAAGCTACAGCAAAAGTGAGGCCCACTAAAAGAATGATTTAGGTTGCCAAAAGTAATTATATTAGCAATGTGAAATTTGATAAACTTTTGAGCATTTTCAAATCGCTGTTTGCCTTTCAAGTGTAATTTTGCAACTGAATCAATAGCAGCGAGCGCTTGTCCTTTACTTTTATTTTCACAGTAAAAATTCAGTTGATTTGGTTGGGCAATTTTTTCGAGGGCAACCAGTGGATCAACTGATTCAATTTCCAGCGATATGCTGACAAATTTTGTCTGGTTGCAGGAGCAATCTTGCTGGCAAGCTGACAGAAACTGATATAGCTCTTTTTGGTCTAAAAAAAGATTAGCACGACACGGTGAAACTGTCATGTATTTGATAATAGTAAATTTTTTTGAAGTTCTGTTCCTAAGTTGTGTTTAAACGTGATGGTATTTCTAGAGGTAACACAATTAGGCAACCTTTAACCACCTATGCGGCTAGCCAAAATTAAGTTAAGTTTTATACCGATCATTTTGCCTAAATTCAGGCTATAGGGCTAGTACCCTAGAAAACGCAAGCGCGATCGCAAGTTTTCCTAGCCAGTATGGAGAACAGCATATTACCAAAATCGCCCTTAAAAGCCACACCTTGACAAAATATTTCCTTGTTTCTCCTTGTCTGGTTCTCGTTTTGTCCTCTTAGCTGAGGAAAGATCGAGATGAAATTTCAAAATTAGTAATCTTTTGGCAATTTAACTAAAGTACACCTAATGACTACAAAGCTGATTTCATATCCAAATCCTAAATTATGGATGGCGGCAATTAAACCGCCGATGTACAGCGTTGCTATTATGCCAATTTGGGTGGGAACTGCTGTTGCTTTTGCAGAGACTAAAATTCTACATGGAGAAGTATTTACTACTTTTTTAAGTGCTGCGATTTTTATTCTTGCCTGGGAAAATCTTAGTAACGATGTATTTGATTCTGAAACTGGAATTGATCAAAACAAAGCCCATTCTTTAGTTAATTTGACTGGCAACAAATCTTTAATTTTCTGGATAGGAAATTTGTTTTTAGGTTTGGGCTTATTGGAGATAGTAGCGATCGCCTGGTGGCAACAAGACTTAACTATAGTTGGGTTAATACTTTTGTGCTGTGCCTTGGGTTACAGCTACCAAGGGCCTCCGTTTCGCTTAGGCTACCAGGGTTTAGGCGAAATTATTTGCTTCTTTTGCTTTGGGCCATTGGGCGTGACAGCAGCTTACTATAGTCAAACACAAAGTTGGTCAGTAGCTAATTTAGCAGCCTCGATCGTTGTCGGAATTGTCACCAGCTTAATTTTGTTTTGTTCTCACTTTCACCAAGCTAAAGATGACTTAGCCGCAGGAAAGCGATCGCCTATTGTCCGTCTTGGTACAGCAACATCAGCCCAGTTGTTACCTTGGTTTGGCGGTAGCATTTATGTGCTAACAGGGTTATTTGTGATTTTGGGTATTTTCCCAGTTTGGACATTGCTAAGTTGGGCGAGTTTACCCTTTACCCTCAAGTTATGCCGCTACGTCGGGCAATATCATAATCAACCGGAAAAGGTAAGTAATTGTAAATTCATTGCTGTAGCCGTGCATTTTTGGAGTGGCTTGCTATTAGGATTGGGATTCATGCTTGCTGGTAGCTAGCTGTATGCTATACCGATTTGAATTTCATCCTTATCGCCGCGCATTTAAGCGCCCGCTACAAACAAGTCACGGCAGCTGGGAGGTGCGGGATGGCATTATTGTTAGCCTCAGCGATGAAACTGGTATTAGCTACGGCGAGATTGCCCCCATTAGCTGGTTTGGATCTGAAACTTTGGCACAAGCAGTAGATTTTTGCCGCCAGCTGCCAAGTGAAATTACAGAGGAAATGATTTTCTCAATTCCAGATCAGCTTCCTGCTTGTCAGTTTGGGTTTGAGTCAGCGTGGGAAGGAGCAGGGGAGCAGGGGAGCGGAGGAGCAGGGGAGCAGGGGAGCGGAGGAGCAGGGGGTTATAAGCGAACACCTAACTCGTTGAGGTATAGTGCCTTGTTGCCTGCGGGGGAAGGGGCTTTAGAGGCTTGGCAGGCGTTGTGGGATCAGGGTTATCGCACGTTTAAGTGGAAGATTGGTGTTAATGCGATCGCTGATGAACTTGCAATTTTTGATGTACTTACCCAAAAACTGCCAGGAAAGGCAAAACTGCGATTAGATGCTAATGGGGGACTTAGTTATGACGAGGCGAATCTTTGGCTGGAAAATTGCGATCGTAAATTAGCTGTAGAAATTGAATTTATCGAACAACCACTGCCTGTAGAACAGTTTAATTTAATGCAGGAATTAAGTTATTGCTATGGTACTGCGATCGCCTTGGATGAATCTGTTGCTACGCTTAACCAACTGAAAACCTTTTATCAGCAAGGTTGGCGGGGTATTTTTGTAATTAAACCAAGCATCTCCGGTTCTCCATCTCGCTTACGCCAATTTTGCCAGAAACATCAAATTGATCTTGTTTTTTCATCTGCCTTTGAAACCGACGTTGGCAGACAGGCTGCACTAAACCTAGCAGTTGAATTATCGCGTCAAAATAGGGCTGTGGGATTTGGGATTAACCATTGGTTTGATCAAGATAAAACCTGATTAAAGCTATCTATGCAAACTTTAGATTATCTCAAACAACGTACAAATGACGATTGGTTGATTGGTTACGATAGTCGTCAATTTAATCGAAGTATTGAACAATTGTACTCAGAATTAACTGATTTATCGCATTCTGGAATAACCAAAGTTCTCCTGGCTGAACGTGAACCGATGAAGTTTTTAGCAGGATTCATCGCCGCTTGTGCAGCTGGTTGTCCCGTATTTCTTGGTAATCCTAATTGGGTGAAACAAGAATGGGAGCAAGTTTTTAAAATAGTACAGCCAGACCTAATATTAGGAAATGGAGATTGGGGATCAGCAGTTAGAAATTACTATCCTAGTCAATCGCCAATTATCAAGTCAGGAATTATGATTCCTACTGGTGGTTCGTCAGGCAAAATTCGCTTTGCTATCCACACTTGGGAAACTTTAATGACATCTGTACAAGGTTTTCAGCAATATTTTCAATTACAGCAAATAAATTCTTTCTGTGTATTGCCGCTATATCATGTCAGTGGATTAATGCAATTTATTCGCTCATTTACTACTAATGGCAAGCTAGTTATTCAACCATTTAAAGAAGTAGAAACTGAGAAAAAATATGATATTGATTTATCTGAATTTTTTATATCTTTAGTGCCAACACAGCTACAACGTCTTCTGCAAAACTCGACCTTAGCCGCTTGGCTATCTAAATTTAAGACAGTATTACTAGGCGGTGCGCCACCTTGGGATGAACTTTTAAAACAGGCAAGATTTAACGCAATTCCATTAGCGCTTACATATGGCATGACAGAAACCGCCTCACAAATTGCCACACTTAAACCAGAAGATTTTATCAAAGGTTATAACAACTGTGGTCAAGTTTTACCCCATGCGAAAGTAACTATTCATAATTCCGAGGGTGAATTATTGGGCATAAACCAAACAGGAATTATTAATATTAAAGCTCAATCTTTAGCACTCGGTTACTATCCAGAATTTAAGCAAGATGATTTTCAATTAGATGATTTGGGCTTTTTTGATGCTCAAGGTTACTTAAATATTGTAGGTCGTAGCAGCAATAAAATTATTACTGGTGGCGAAAATGTTTACCCAGAAGAAGTAGAAGCAACAATTAGATCAACTCAACTTGTCAATGATGTATGTGTAATTGGGATTAGCGATCGCCACTGGGGTCAAGCAGTAACAGCAATATATGTTCCTAGCAATTCATCCGTTACTACTACTGCACTGCAAACCGCACTTGAAAATAAACTAAGTAAATTCAAACATCCTAAATATTGGCTTTCACTCTCAAATTTACCCCGTAATCCCCAAGGCAAAATCAATCGAGAACAACTAATTCAAATAGCTACAGCCCATATTCAAATATTATTAAAATAAACTCTCTATTTTCTGATCTTAACGCTCTCTGCGTCTAAACGCTGTCGCTACACTACGTGAAAGCAGTTCGTTTTTCTATCAAGCCATCGAATAATATCATCTGGTATAGCTTCTTTATTTCTATTAATCGGATTAATACAAACGTGCCTAGTAATAGCCTTAGCATATATTTCCTTTGCTACACCAAAAAGTTCGTAAGTAACCTCAAATTTTTCATTAGTAATTTGTTGAGGTACTAAGCAAATAGATATTTTGTCGCCACAAAACATAGGACGAAAAAAATCTACATTCGCATGAACAATTGGAATAGCAATATCTGAATTACTAAAAAATGTTTTAAGATTAATTCCAGACGCAGCTAATGATTCTTCATAAGCTTCATGACACATTCCCAAAACATTAGCAAAGTAAACAACGCCAGCTGCATCAGTATCTTGAAATCGAATAATTCGTTGGTAACTAAATAACATCTATTATCAATGAACAATTATCAATTATCAATTGTTTCTGATAATTGATTGGTCAACTAATGCAGTAGTCTGAAGCGCGTATTCATCCTTCTTGCTGACACTGGTAGTTTTTTTGGAGAAAAAGCTAACAACTGTTAGTTAGTTGGCTAGTATTAAAGGTAGAACCTAATATGTTGCTGCATTGTGAGAAGTTTAATAGTTATGCCAAAACATCTTATCAAGCACGTCAAAAAAACATTGACAAGTTTTATGGGAATATTGGGCATTAGTTCTTTGATCGCCTTCCCGGCATTTTCACAGCAAAATTCTGTCAATCCCGCTAATCCTACCACTATTAACCCTAGCCGTAATCGTACTACTCAAAACGGGAGGCTGATCGGTGGTAATGGCAGTTATCCCCAAGGTTCACGCATTAATCCTAATGGCACAATCTCTACTCCCAGAGGTAACAGGACTAGCCCTAGCGTGACCATAAAGAATGGTGACGGTTCTACCAGCTATTATTATCGGGACGGTTCGCGCATTACTGTTGATAGTACAATTGCCCCTACAGGGACACTGATCAGACGATAGACATTTCGTTAATTACAGCTTTTGTGAAGTTGTTTAGGAAGCTGCGCTGTAGGTGAGAAAATCCACAAATATCTCTCGAAATTAGACAATACGAGAGTTGCGTGTGACTACATCTAAAACGCTGAAATTAACTTGAAAAAGGGTTTTGGTCAATCGGAACGTTGGGATTTGAACCCAAGACCTCCACTACCCCAAAGTGGCGCGCTACCAAGCTGCGCTACGCCCCGGTAAGGATATTTATCTTATCACAATCTTAGCAATAATAAAAGAAATTTAGAAAACTTTGAGCATTTGAGCGGCTTGAACTAAGCCTGAAACAGAGTTAGCCGTCCAGTTACCCTCTGCACAACGTCCTGTATTGAGAATCAACCGCAGACTATAAGCGTGGGGATAGCCTTCTACTTGCAGCCAAAGTAAATCGCTTTCCGCTTCACAGGCAATTTTTTCCTCTGCCATCAATTCGCTGGCTAGCTGATTCATCGTTTCTACTAACTGGGCTAATAACCGACAAAAATCACTCAATTCTGACTGAGTGAGTTCAATTGCCCAGTCATCAGCACCCACCAAGCCTTTAAATTGAGGTACATCAGGGTTCCAGCCGATGCGCCAACCCGCTCCACTTTTAACGACGCGCTCCATATAATTAGGCTAAGGCATTAGCAATGCAATACATCTCTCATTTTGAGTCCTCGTAGATCCCCCCTAGCCCCCCTTAAAAAGTGGGGAAAATAGCCCCCGTGATTTTAATGGTCCCCGTGATTTTAATGGCGTAGCCTCCTCTGGCTTCCCCCTTTTTAAGGGGGACGGGAGGGAGATTAAAGAGGTTGGGGGATCTCAAGTCTTAACCGAAAAGTATTGATTAGCAATGTGTGGGGCATCTTTACAGACGAGGCGGCGGTGAGTTTTGTCTACCAGTTGGACTGGGTTCAGTGCTTGGCTGGAGTGGTGTTGTAGCTGGCGCGGAGGAATTTGAGGTAAAGGCGTTAACGAGGGTTTGAATCAGGGCATTTCGTTGTTGTCTGTTGAGGCGTTGAATAGCAGCGCGATCGCCTTCTATGGGATTTTCTCGCAAAGCCTCATATCCTGGATACGCCTCCTCCGACATTATGTCGTTAGCACCCAGATAATCTGCTAAAGTTAGTTTCCAATCGAGTCTGTAATTGGGAGCGCGCCCTTTCACATAGACGTGATAATTGATCAGACGACTTACTAAAGTATTATCTAAAGCAACCTTCCGTGTTTCTTTACTGATATATTGGTTTTCCAAAGGCAAGTTAGGCAGCTGTTCATAAACTTGTCGCCAGAGATCGCGTGGGCTGACACTTTGAGATAATGCAGGTTGGGGATTAAATAAACTGATTTGATTTTTTTCTACCCCTGAACCTAAAATGATCAGACCTATAATAGTCAGCGTTGTGACTACTAAGTTTAAAGTACGCTTTTGTTTGCTGAGATTGATCAACTTTTCAATTGCTGGCTGGACAAACTTCGCCACAACTTTACTCACCAATAATTTCTGGCTGTGTCAATTCATCAGACATTTCAATAATTGCTCGCAACACTGGCTTCATCATCGGATCGTCCATATTGTCAAAATCTTCATACCGACGGCGTTTAGCCCGATTTGCCACCTGAACCGTAATCCGATAACGATTTGAGGCTGCACCAATTAGTTCCTCAGCACGGAGCATGATCTGACTTTGGGTTGTCTCGAATTTTGAACGCTTCAGCATAAAACCTTAATTACTAGCTTTTTGAATCATAGCGTAGCTGCTTTGGCACAATATAACAGCCTATCTGATTTTTTACCTCTAAATCTAGGCTCTAAGTAATTTGTCTTTTATGTGTAATCACGGTTGTGTAATGTGATTAAATAGTTTTAACTATTTAAAAATAAACCTCATCCATTCTACGCATCTACCTATGGATAGAAAAAACAAACGCTTTTTACTGTTAATCGTTTCTTGTAGCGCAACTGGTGTAATTTTGGGCGGTACCTCTAGCTGGGCAAAGAGCAGTCATTGTTTGCAAGCTGCCAATGTCACGAGTGAATGTTTGACTCAAGAACCCTTAACTAACACTATACAGGGAATGAGTACGGGTTTGATCGCAGGGGCTGGAGCCGCAATTGGAGCAGCGTGGCAGTTAAGGCACGAAGATTGACAAAAGCGCTATGGGCTACTAATTTAAGTGCTTTTCCCTCAAGCTGGGAATAGCGATGCCTGCGGCGAGCTGCGCTTAAACGCGCTCTTAAGCATTTAGTAGCTCACTTGGGCGTACAATTAGGCTATCGCCAGTATTTTGCACCTTTTGAGCGCGAGTTTTTAATTAAAACCGATAGTTGCGCTTACTTACCCACAAGCTAATCGGCACTGCACGCCCTTGAGTATCTACTTTCACTTCAACCACAAAAGATTGCGGTTGTCTACCTCGCTGCGTTTGATTGATGTCTTGATTAATCTCGTCTCTGCGTGATTCTGGCATATAGTAGGTTTCCAAGCCGTACTCAATTGAGTTCCTAGTGGATTTCCCTTTTAAGGCTATTTGATTGGCGGGTAGAGAAGTAGGGCGATTACTTTTTACGCCCACAGGCTTCCAAGGTTTAGGCGGTTGAGATTCATTAGCTACAGGCGCTTCTAAAATCACATAGAATGTTGTCTCTGAAGGTAGATCGGTATTTTGCTTAGATCCTTTGAACAACTCTTTCCCACCAGGAAGAGAAAGCAGGTTTTCTACACGAGAAACGTCATAACTTAATGTTTGGGAGTAGCCACGTATCGGATCGTAAGGATCTACGGGAGCAGTTTGTAAAATTACTGTTTTACCAGTAACTTGGGTATAAAATGGCTGGGCGGGGGAAGCAAGAATTAATCCTGTCTGCAACAGCAGGGGAACCCATAGCCGCCAAATTGGTAAGCGTTCTGGTAATTGAGATTGCTTACCTTGCAGTAGAGGCGTTGTTAATGCAGATTTTGATCTCGTCATAAATTATTCTCCTCAGAAAGTGGGGATTGAGAACTACGTCTGCTGTTTTGTTTGTTGCTTAAAGTACGGACATAGCGCTCAAACCAAAGTCCGATCGCAATTACACCGACACCGCACAAAATAAACATCAGGGATTTGAATAGTAATCCTGTAGCAGACAAAATAAACCAATTAAGAATTCGTAGGGTTAGTAGCACCATTCCACCCCAGAAAGCGCGTCTTTGTCCTTGTGCTAGTCCTTCGCGGATCAAGCCAGCAGCCAAAAGAAACAAGAGTGCGTTGAAAATAAATGTTGCTTGTACAGTAATTGGAGCAATATTAATGTGCCAAATGGGTATTAAGGCAGCGATCGCAATAAATCCCCCAATCACAACTGTGGTTAAATCTACGTTGCGCCGCCGTCGCTGTTTTGTGCCTAGCCACAGTAAACGCAACCATGCAAAGATCGCGACGGAGATGAAAATAAAGACATCTACCAAGGCAAACCAACTTAAATTCGTTGATTGTTGGCTAGAAACAGGATTTGCTGAAGCTTCCCAGAACCAAGAAAAAGACCAGGTATAAAATAAAATAGCAAGGTAAACAAGTGCTAAATTACGAGCAATTGATTGAAAAGAGCCTTGTCTCGTCGTGTGGGATTGGCGTTGTTGGCCCAAGCGAGGAAAATCACCATATATCCATAATGAGTCATCGTAGGCCCACAATAGCGCTGGTGGTAGGGCAACAGCTAGAGCGAATATCCAACCTCCTGAGTTAGCGGTATAGAAATTTGTTATTCCGAAGAACCAGTTAATTTGCAGGGAAAACACCAGTGCGATCGCAGCTAGGGCAAAAATCGAACGCGATCGACACCAATAGGCTAAAGGAATAAATATCAAACCTGTCAATAGCGGCATATGCTGTCCGATTAGCGCCGCCCAAGACAATTCTTGAAATAAAGCTCCACTAAAGACAACCTCCCCTAAGAAGCCGCAGTAACCCGCCCCAATTAGGATAATTGACAGTATACCCAACGAAGGTAAACGTAGGCTGTAAGCCATTGCTACTACACCAATTCCCCAAGCTAGCAATAACTCATAAAATGGGTTGCTAATGTGAAACATTTGACCCATCAAACCCATATTTGCGCCTAATATTAATGCTCCTAAAATTAATAATCCATGGCCGAGGCGTTGTTGTTTTTCTTCATGTCGCCTCCATAAATAAAAACCAGCGACATTCACCACAATAAATAAACTTAATAGCAGCGTTACTTTGGCAGTTCGTGGTAATTCTTGCCAGTTTGCAGCTACAAAGGTAATTACACCTAAGCCAATTAAAATACTTCCCAATCCCAGCAAAATCATGATGAAACGATTGCGGGCTATAGTATCAAGAGTATTAAGTTGGTAACGCTCTGCTAACTGTTCGTATTGGGAATCTTCAATTAATCCCTCAGTCCGCCATAACTCTAATTCATGGCGTAACTGGTAGCGAAACGTATCTGAAACCATGACAGTTTCCCTTTCAGTTGAGTAACAAAGGTAGTGGTAATCTGGGTATAAATTACTAAAATGAAGTTAGTTGTACATACCCAAAATTATAATTTTAGTGTGCAGCTAGCAGCGTTATTTAAATGATTGTTATGTGACACTTTGGCTGTTGGTCTAGGTTTAGTTACAAAGTTAGGTTATTTTACTTAGCTATCTGAAGGTAAAATTTATAATTTATTAATAAAAATTTAGAAAATATATAGAAGTCGAACCGCAAAGACGCAGAGAACGCCAAGGAGTTTTACAAGAGAGGTTAAGAGGATTTTGGGACAATCTCTAATTCTTTGTATCCTGTTTGCTGATCAATAGTTCTACTAAAGTTAAATTCTTCGCTAGCGCCGATGACTATTTCTGCTGTTGTGTAGATAATGCAGCCGTTGTCTAAATGTCCACCGAGGGTTTTACCTGATTGATCAGCTATTGCAATATGCAGGTGAATTCCGTTTATTGCTAATGTGCCATTGAGAGAAATAATTTCAAATTTATCAGTTAATACTGTATTAATATTTTGATTTGCAAATCGAAGTGTTGCTTGTTTAAGGCTACCAATTGCAGTTAAAACGAATCCTGCTTTAATATCTTGTTCCACGACAAAATTTTTTAAACTTTCTTTTAAATCTTGATTTGGTTTTAGTCTAAAAGCAAAAACTTTCATCTGTTAGTTATTAGTAATTACACTTGGTATAAATTATATCGACCAGAATTTTATCAGTAGTTTTCCTGTACCCGTCACAGAGGGGCATTCATAAAATACACTAAACAACCCTGATTTTACTCAGTAGGATAAGAACTATGACTCAGCTGTTCCCATATCAGATGCAAGGACAAGTTGAGAGCTTATTGCAACTGTTACACGATGAGCCAACATTGCGAGTAGAGGATACTACTTCAGTTCAGTCTGCTCTTAAGAAAGCGATTTCCCCTACATTTGAAATTGTCTTTGCTGGTGCTTTCAGTGCTGGAAAATCAATGTTGCTCAATGCTTTGCTAGAACGGGAATTGCTCTACAGTGCTGAGGGACACGCTACGGGGACTGAGTGCTACATTGCTTATGCAGAACCAAATGATGAACGGGTAATTCTCACGTTCATGAGTGAAGCGGAAATTCGAGAACACGCAGCTGCTTTGTGTTGGCGACTGGGATTGATGACACCAGCTAATATTAACCAACCCGAAGTAATTAATCAGTTGCGCCAGGAATGCACGGTAATTATTCACAATGAAGGCGGCGAGAGTAAGTCAGAATTGGCGAAACAGGCGAAGGCGCTGATATTGTTGCTGGAAGGATTTGAGACAAACCGCGATCGCATTCATACTGTAAATAACGCCACTTATTCGATGGAGCAGTTCGACTTCTCTAACCTGAAGGAAGCCGCTAGTTATGCTCGTCGTGGTAGTAATAGCGCCGTACTAAAGCGAATTGAGTATTACTGCAACCATTCACTATTGCAAGATGGCAATATTCTGATTGATACGCCAGGAATTGATGCACCTGTACAGAAGGATGCTGAACTGACTTATCGCAAAATTGAAGATTCCGATACTTCAGCCGTTGTCTGTGTCCTCAAGGCTGCTTCAGCAGGCGATATGACGAAGGAAGAGACGCAACTGCTGGAAAAAATGCGCTCTAATCCTGGGATACGCGATCACGTTTTCTATGTCTTCAACCGCATTGATGAAAGCTGGTACAACACTCAACTACGCCAACGGCTAGATGATTTAATCAATTCTCAGTTTCAAAATTCCCCTAGAGTTTATAAAACCAGTGGTTTACTAGGATTTTACGGTAGTCAGATTAAACAAACAAGTGGGCTAGAACGCTTTGGTTTAGATTCTGTCTTTGGCGATATTAAAAGCTTAGATGGACAAGAGGAAACACCGCAATTCATTAATGAATTTAATCGCTATTGTGCTAATTCTGGGAAGCTACCGCCGAATAAATTTCGGATTTCTGTTAATAGCTACGAGTCGCCTAATGAGAACTATGTAAGAATTCTGGCTGAACAAGGTACGCCGCTAATTGAGCAATTAATTGAAGATAGTGGAATAGAGGAATTTCGTACTGCGATTACTCGCTATCTCAAAGAAGAAAAGCGTCCGCAATTGTTTAAGAATTTAGCCGATGATCTCCAACCATTGTGTATCAGTTTGCGGAAATATTACATAGCTGTAAAACGAGACTTAGATAGTCAACCAAGTGAAATTGAGGCGATGAAAGCGCGAGAAGTGGAACGTCTCAATCAGCAATTACAGCAAGTTGGAGATGAGTTTTACCAGCACATAGAGAAAGAGGTAAATTCTGTAGTAACAAACGGTTGTGCAGCTTTTGAAGATAATTTTCGTAAGCTTCAGGCGCGAATGATTCGCCGTTTGGATGAGTTGTTAGATATCCCTGTTTTGTCAGTTTCCGAAATCAACAAGTAGTAAATAAAGCCTTTCATCCAGAAGAATAAAAGGGTTTGAATTGATTCATTGCACTAATTACAGCAGTTCTTGGTAGAGTAGAATACAGTTAAAAAGTAAACTTAACCTGAAGCCGAATGAAAGCATACTCTGTAGACCTGCGCCAGAAAGTGATTGATGCGTATAACCAGCAAGAGGGGTCA
>JAHHHE010000056.1 GCA_019359535.1 Gloeocapsa sp. UFS-A4-WI-NPMV-4B04 | reverse complement strand
CCAAACGTTGTTGTATCCTTACCGAAATGACTAAGCAAATTCATCATTTAACTGCTTATCATTGGCTTCCTAATGCCTAATTTATTTCCAGTTCTTCCTAAACGGATTTAGTATAATTAGCTTTAAAACCGTGCAGTTGACGATTGGTGGCGGTAAATTCTTGGGAAGAACGCGCAAATTCTTGAGTATTGTAATCTCCCCACATTGCGAAGTCTGGATCAGCGTTGGGGATGCTAGCAGAACGCTCGAAACGCAAATATAAACTATCTTGAGAAGGTGTTAGGGCTTCAACTTTGGAACCATCGCCGTAAACTGGGTAATTTTGTTCGCAGAATTGGACATCGCGGAATAAGCGATCGTTGCCGTTGCAGTCTTCGTTTAAAGGGCGATCGCTATTATAAGCTCCCGTAAATAACCAATCCCCAATTTTACCTGTAGCAAACACAGCTGAATCAATATCTAGCACAGTGCCGTTATCGCGATCGGCGGGTAAGAAGTTCCGAAAAATGTCATAATAATCTGTGCCGCGACTACCTAAACGCAGATTAATTACGCCTGTAGCAATTGAAGGACGCAGATTTGTTTCAAACTGAATTTGGGTAATTGCCTCTAAATTATTTGTTTTAGCTAGAATCCGCACAGTCTGTGCATCCAAGCTAGAACGCAAAGAAGCTGTGAATTGTCCTTTACGCGCCTCCACTTGAAATCCTGCTTGATCGGGTTTTGCGTCTTTGCCGACAAATTCCCCAGCACTGGTTACTAAAGTTATGACAGCATTTTGGTTTGAGCGATTGCCTTTTGCATCTAATAATTCACCTTGGACTGTAGCTGTCGAACGCCCATCAGCAGGAATTCGGGTTTCTAATGTTTGGATTTTGATTTGCTTGGTATCACCGCGCACTTGGACTTTTACAGAAGTGACTTGTCCTGCACTAGCTTGAGCAGTAATGTTATTTTCTCCTGGTTGCAGACCAACACCGTACCAAGTCTGCGTTGTCAAATTGGTACTAGCATCTGTTTCGGTGCGTCCAATCAAGGATGAATCAACAGTTACACCATTAACTTTTAGTTCTACTTCAGCACCCACAGGAAATTGCAGAGTAACTGCGGTAGCTGGAACATCTACTACAGCATTGGGTGTAGGCGTGAGGATTCGCACCTCTGTTGATGCTGCGCTGGTGATCCCCCCTAGCCCCCCTTCTGAAGGGGGGGAGATGGGAGGATCTGTTTGCGTTTGCGAAATTTGCGATATCTCCGGTGACTCGTTGGTACTTGCTTCTTGCCCCTCTTGTAAAGGGGGGTTGGGGGGATCTGCTGTAGCATTCGCGTCAATTGAAGTATCTAATACTTCAGGTGGTACTGATTCTGGTGAAGTATTACCACTATCTACTAGAGTTTGAGATATTTGATCAGTTGGTAATCCTTCTGATTGAATAGTCTCTGTTCTAGCAGCAGTAGCAAGCATAACTAGACTTAAAGCTTCAATAGCTACTACCAGGAAGGCTCTTAAAGTGCGTGTTTGTAGTTTCATTTTTTGTTGCCCTCCTGGGATAGAGGAGTGACAGCAAAATTCATTCGCGCCAAACCACCAGGTTCTAATTGCACCAGTCGGGATTGACTATTGCGTTCGCTAAATTTGCGATTGGGGGCGATGTTATAACCAGGAACGCTAGTTAAATCTAAAACTCCGGTGCGGTAGCCAGAAATTACGTTGGCGACAGAGAAAAGACCTTTGGTGTCTGTAGTGATCCGGTTGCCGTCATCCATGAATACAACTGCATTCGGAATTCCTGGTTCACCTGTTTGCTGTTCACCGTCGAAGTTTTTGTCTTCAAATACGCGACCAATTAAAGTACCGCAGTCTGACAAAATGCCTGGATCAATTCGCAAACGGTGAATTGCCGGGCCGTCTTTGACGCTTTGGTTGTTGTCGAGGCGTTGGGCGTTAATAATTGCTGAGTTTTCACCGGAACCTCGTACCGAGTCGGCAGTTAATACTGCTGCATAGGCAATATTCAGCACTTGGTCTTGACTGCCACCGCCAGGAAGTGTTAGCCCTTCAGCACGTAAGCTGATCGTGGAGTTGTTATGGCTAGTTGTAATTTTGACCGGGCTATCTCCCACCGTAGCCCGTACAGATTTGGGTACAAAGTTGAAACCTAGAGGTAAGGTGTCGCTGATAACTACGTTATTGAGGCTGCTGCTAGCAAGGTTTCTCACAGAGAGACGGTAGATCACCGTATCTCCTGGTTGGGCGACAGCGCGATCGCCTGTTTTGACAATTTGGACTTCTTCTGCTTGGCAGATGGTTGAGTTTACATCCACAACAGCGAAGGATAACCCAATCCGTTCAGCGTCTTGAATGTTAACGGTTTGAGTCATTGATGTGCGATCGTCGGTAGAACTAAGCGGTTTACCGTCTAGGGAAGTCGCGGTATAAGAAACAATGCTGCCTTGGCGATCGCGAATAGTCAGTCTGATCCGTCGCTGGTCATAATTTGAGTCCGGCGGCGGATTAATTAATAAAATATAAGTCTTACCTGGATCTAGCTGACCCCGTGTCGGATCGAGCAGGAAATTGTATGTGCCGTTGTTACCATTGGTGAGGAAAAAGGGATTACTATTTTCAATATTTGGCGCAAGACCTAGAGGTAGAGCATTACCAGGAATATCTGGTACTTCTGTTTTTGTTAGCTGCACCAAATCCTTGATCTCTGTTCCGGTGGGATCACTGGGGTCGGATTCATACAAATTCATGCTGAACCCGGTATAGTTAGTTAAAACTTCGCCACCGCAGCCTGTAATCCGCCCAAAAGGGTCTAATATGCCAGAAACAGTATTAACAACTTGACTAGAAATTCCTGTAATTTCCCGACCGCTAGCCGAGTCAGTGTAAGTATAAGAAGCTTGATTACTTAATTGATTTTCAACAACTTTTTGAGCCAGAACTGAAGTTGACTGCAACATACTCCCAACTACAACGCCTGCTGTTAGGAGTTGAAACCAAATTTTTTGGGAGCGAATAAAGGAGATCATTAAAGGTAAACCGCTTAATTTTTTAAACCCAAGGTCTATAGCGCTTTTCAGTAGAAAAAAGGCATAAAGTATCTGTGCTGTCACAGGCTGAAATTTGCCTGACCGCTAGTTAAATGAATTAAAAAGACTTAAAAACTTTTTTAGTGATTAGAAAGACGGGGGGATGACATCTGCACTCACCCCCGCTATTACTATCTAACGGACTCGTACTTGGTAAGTACCGTTGACTACTGCTGTGGGAGCAATTGGCTGTTCAAATTTCCAGCGAACGTGGGTGTAAGCTTCTGCTGGTGCGGGTCGAGTCTGAACTTTGCCGTTGGCTAGCTTGACTTGGACTGTGGGTTTTTCTACAAATGTTTTGCCGTTATTGATGCTGTAGGTTACTTTTGCTTTGTTCTTAGCAGTAACAGAATTCAATACGTAAGTTGTTTGCTTGGGAATTGGTTGAGTAACAACAAAATTTCTGACTGCCGCATTGCTATTGTTTTTACCAGTGACAACGTAGCGCAGCGTATCTCCTGGTTGAACTACGACGTTTCCTTGTAGAGTTTGCCAACCAACTTGTGGTTTACCTTGCGGATTCTTGCGGACAATTTTCTTTTCAGCGCCTAGACGTAAAGCAACTTTGGGCTGACTTTGGGTATTTTGAGCAACGACTGTACCTGCTTCGCGCAATGCTAATACTGGTTGACTGACAAATGGGGCGGTTGCAATTACAGCAAGGATTCCTATGGCGATACGTTTCATGGTGATAAGCCTCTCTAAACTTCTAAAATGTGTGATTCCTGCAAATCTTGGTCACGGGACACCTTAGATAAGATGCCCCGATGCAACTATCTAGTTAACTCGGCGTTGGAATGTAAATGTTTGCGTGGCGGTTGGGGCAATGGGACCAACTACGGTGTCTACATATTGGGTGACATCTGAGGCAGCAGTTGTTCCTTGTCCGTCATTGGTTGGTGAGTAAGAGATAGTTCCACCACCTGTGTCCCTAGCTGTAGTAGGAACGTTGCTAGTATCAATCACACCGTTGTTGTCGTTGTCACGCGCCCAGGTGTTAGTACCAGTTGTGCCATTCTCGGTAATTACCAAATTGCTGGCATTCAAGATCGCGTTGGTGCTTGTTCCAGCTTGAGGAGTAGAAATGTTGGTATAAGTAATCTGGTACTCAATGATATTGCCAGGTGCAGGGGTCTTAGGATTTGCATTGAAGGTTTCTTGTCCGGAGAGAACTGCTGGTCCAGTACCTGGAAGAATCCGAGATACTTTTTGCAACCTGATAAAGCCAGTGTAGACGCGGTTAATTGTGGTGTTAGCGGGGCTTGTTTCTTCACCCGGGGTATATATAAGATCACCATTAGCGTCTGTAAAGCCAATCGCTCCATCAGAGTTAAAGTCAATAAACGCTGTTACCGGAACTTCATAAGCAGTTAACTGAGGCGTATTAAGAGGAAGTTCCACAGAAACCTGATAATTTGCCGTTCCGCCTGATGGTATGTTAAGCCGCACTGGAACACTAGGACTGGTATTTGTACTTCCAGTTGGTGTGAATACAAAGGTTGCAGTTGGTTGGTCGTATTCGTAAACTGCTTGTTTGTCCACTAATAGAAATTGTCACCAGTGTGCCATCAGCTAAAGCAGCACGATTGATTGGTGCTGTTGGTAGCAGTGAAATAATTTCTGGATCTGAAGTAGTGTTGTCGCGGATTGTATTGGTAATAGTTATAGGTAGAGGATCAGGGATTGATGCTGTTGGAGCTAGACCTGCCGGAACTGGAGTAGATACATTAGTGAAATCATCATTATTGCTTGTTGGCCCCAATGCAGCAGGTTGATTGTTTGGGCCATTAGAAACTTCAAGTGCAGATCCTAATGTAGTTGACTGACTTAAACTAGCTTCCCGTTCGTCACTAGCAGCTAGAATAACAGCAAGATTCGCTTCACCAGTAGCGGCGGCTATATTATCGGCGGTGCGAACATCACCTGCGGCTGAAGGACCACTAACAACAAAAGGTTGGTTCTGAGTGCTAGCGGGGTTGCCAGCTGGTGTAGTGTTACCTAATGTAGCTGTAATCTGGCTATTAGGAGGAGCAGCGTTGTTAACAGTGACAACTACTCGTACCTGGAATCAGGGCAAACGCATCTTAGTTTTGAAAGGCAGACTGGGTAGGGGTTTTAGCCGTTTAGTATTTATGTTTATCGATTCTTGAAAACCTCACTGTGTAAGGCATTCAGAATTTAGATGCGTTTGCCCTGTACCTGGAATGTGCCGCCACCAATAACAGAACCTGTAATAAAGTTTGCTGGAACAGGAATGTAGTTAGTTCCATCAAGAGTGTATTGAACTGATGTAACCGTACCAGGACCAGTAACAGAGGCTGTATTAGGAATTGCAAATCTGGTAGCGTCGTAACCAACGTTGGTGAGTGTGTAGTCGAAGTTGATAACATCATTTGGTTGCAGAGAGCCGCCATCCGCGTCTACAGCACCAGCGCCTGTAATCGTGATCCCTGCGACTTCTGCGACTGTAATTGTGACGGTGTTAGAAGTGGCGTTGAATAGGGGTGTATTTGCGTCTGCATCATCGTAAGTGGCTGTTGCTGTGTTGCTAATAGTTGTATTAGCAGTAGTGGGACGAGGGGCGGTTTGAGCTAGTAGGGGTGCTGCAAGTTGGAACGGGCCACCGATTAAAAGAGTTGCTGCTAAAAAACGACGAAATAGCTTTTTTTGAGAGGTTTTCATGAATAAATTAGCCCTAGATAATTTAGGAGCAGACAAGCGGGAGAGCCTCAAATTGACTGGCAGATAAAACTTTTAATCTGCATTTAAAAAGTGTCTAGCCCAATACATTGCTGCAAGTTTTAATTTGAATAGCTAAGTTTGCTACAAATCAATAATCTTCTAATTAGTATTTAAGACGGCTCATGAAAATTACTGAATTTATTAGAGTTATACTGATAAAACCCTTATAAATACTGATGTTTTATATTTTTATAATGCTTGCGGATTAACTGAATTACATTCTTCTAAAAATTATAATTTTTAATTTAACTTTAATATTAGTTGCAAAAATACCAAAATATACTGAGGTTAAAAGACTATTAATTTATGAATAGATTAAATAAGCGATTAATTTATTAATAGTTGCTAGTTTCTACTTAGACTGGATAAAACTAATTATTGAAGTTTTGATGAAGCTTGTTTTTAATATCGTTAAATATACTGAAGCGTAGAATAATAATGCCTATCTAGGCTAGAATCCTGAAGCCAGCCGGAAGTTAATTATGTCCCTTGCACCTTGGCGATCGCGTCTTACTCTTGCGCTTGAGCGTAACCCACAGCTCAACGCCCGTTACCTGCAATTAGCAACAGTTGGGGCAGATAATCGCCCTGCCAATCGCACCGTAGTTTTTCGGGGCTTCTACGTAGATACTGATAAGTTAAAATTTGTCGTTGATGCTCGTAGTCAAAAAATTACTCAAATTGAACAACACCCTTGGGCAGAAACTTGTTGGTACTTCCCCGAATCCCGTGAACAATTCCGCATTAGTGGTTGCTTAACTTTAGTAATAGCTAACTATCCCGACTTAGCCCTACAGCAAGCCCGCCAAGATACCTGGCAAGAACTTAGTGATGCAGCGCGTTTACAATATACTTGGCCTGATCCTGGTCAACCAAAAGCTGATGCTGCTGCCTTTGAGTCATTACCACCAAATCCAAAAGAGCCGCTACCGCATTTTTGCCTACTGTTACTTCAACCCGTGCAGGTAGATCACTTAGAATTGCGCGGCGAACCTCAAAATCGCTGGATTTACTGCCGTAACGATGTTAATGATTGGTCTACCCAAGCAATTAATCCTTGAGTAAACTTATTAAGCTGTTCTTGCCTCCTGCCTCTCGCCTCTGCTTAAATTCCCGCGCCATCTAGAAACTGCTGAATTGTCTTATCTTTGAGTTGACAACTAGAGGCAACTTGAACCGGGACATCTGATGCGTGTTCTAATGCCCCTGAAGCGACTAAAACAGAAACTAGAGAAGGTTGGGACTGCTGTAGCGTTTGAACTTGTTGTTCGAGTGACTCAATGCGGTCAACTAAAGCGCGAATTACTTCGGCTTCCGAATCAGGCAAGCTGCCGTGTTCTAAGGGGTCAACCCGCGCTCCAGAGCGATAGATAACTCTACCTGGTACGCCTACTACAGTGCAATTAGCAGGAACGTTCCGCAGCACAACTGAGCCAGCACCAATTCGCACATTATTCCCAATCTCGATATTGCCTAAAACCTTAGCACCTGCTCCAACTACCACATTATTACCTACTGTGGGATGGCGCTTGCCGCTTTCTTTACCCGTACCACCGAGGGTGACACCTTGATAAATTAGGACATCTTCTCCGATAATCGCTGTTTCGCCAATCACAACTCCAATGCCGTGATCAATAAAGAAACCCCGCCCAATTGCTGCGCCAGGGTGGATTTCAATTCCAGTTACAAAGCGAGCAATATATGAAATTAAACGAGGGACAAAGGGAATATTAAGCCTGTAAAGCTTGTGGGCAAATCGGTGGAGGAGGAGCGCTTGCAGACCGGGATACAAAAATAAAACTTCCAGCCAGTTACGCGCCGCCGGGTCACGCTCAAAGATGATGCGAAAGTCAGCAAGCAGGGTAGATAGCACAATATAATACCCACGTTGGGCAAAACATCTCACATTCTATACTAGCGTTCTAAATGTCTTTACTTTCGCGATCGCTCTATAGAGATGCGAAAATTAGGGAAAATTTGGACTAATAATTAAGAACGCGATCGCAAAAAGCCAAAGTGAATAAGTCAAAGTTGTTATGCCTCCATTTATACTGATTCTGTTATTGCTGGTTACAGGAACTTGGGTAACTGAGGTTTTTGTATTGACTCCCTTAGAGTTTCTCAGAGCATTCAGCCTACCTAACTGGTTGAGTTGGGCTGCGATCGCGCTTGTGCTGTGCTGGTGCTTTGGGGAATAAACAACAATAGTGAGTAGACAAGAAGTGAAAAATGAGTAGACAAGAAGTAGCATAAATTTTTCTTACCACTACTCACTGCTCACTACTCACTACTCACGCTTGAGTTGAAAAAAGACACCGCCCTTAATTGCTCCTGTCTCACTGCCGTAACTACTAACAGTTAGCGATCGCAAATTGTTAAAAAATGGTTTTCCTGCCACTTCTAAGAGCTTGAGAATAGGTAACTGACGCTCTACAATCGTTCTACTCGCTGGCCAATCTAGATACAAATAACCCTGATTTGGTTTAGGTATGGCATCGACACTGTCTTGGAAGTTAGGACTATTAACCAAAGCTCCGTTTTTACCAGCTTTAAGCGCTTCATCCATCGCGCCGACCGAAGTCGTAAAAATTTCGTAGTTTCCTACTCCAGTATGCACACCCTGAACTTTTGCCTTGAGCGTGAATGATGATCCATCTGCATCAGACGAACTAGCAGGAGCGGTTATTAATTGAGTCCAGGCAGAGATTTTTTGATTTTGGAGAGGTAGTTGGGCAACGCTAAGTCCCTGTTGCTGCGCTACTGCATCTAAACGAGAAATTCCTTGAACAGCCGCGTCTAATTTTTCTGCTACAAAAATAAAGTCAGGAGTTGTTTGTCCCTCATGCGGTAGCAGCCCCAAGGCGTATTCCCCTTGCACCCAGCTAAAAATATCTTTTGGTAGTTCTATACCCCAACGCGCCTGAAGCTCTGCTAGTGGTTGCTTTACTAGCCGAGAAACAGCGCCACTACTTGACGACGAAGCACCAGATAGTTGAGTTGATTGCTGCCATAGTTGGTTCAAATTGGTATTTTCCAGGTGGCTTAAATCAGAACCAGAAATTGAAAATTGAGTTGCAGTTGGAATGTACTGTAACGCTCCAACGGTTTGAGACAAAGTTGGTGGAGGCGGAGCAATTTCTTGGTCAGGTGCTGCCAGTAAAGTTGTTTCAGCCAGCAATCCTTTACGGTTTACTTCCAGGGCTATAATTTGGCTGTCATACTTTTGCGTTGCTGACTCTAAGCCTTGCCAGGCAGCCACGCTGGGGAGATTGAGATAAGTTAGACCAATTTTATCAGCAGGTAACAGGGTAAGAGCTTTTTGGTATTGGCTAGAACTTGTCAGATTCAGATCCGCAGCTTGGACATTATTGATAGCGTCGCGCAGTATCTTGGGGTGATTGGCAAATAAAATAAAGCGATCGCCTACCACTGCCCCAGAAAAAGAGTTTTGTCGGGACTTATCGCTGTGCGTGTCAGGTTTTTGAGTTGCAGCAGAGGATGATTGCTGATTATCGGAGATCAGCTTGATGCCTTTGTATTGTTCAAACATCAACTCTGTACCAGCGATCGCCCGCTTGGTAAACAACAATTCTAAGAACTCGCGGCTTTTTTGGGCATTTTTAGTAGCGATCGCCATCAAATATCCAGTCTGCCGCCCGTTAGAGGCATCACGATCAATATCTGCACTCGTGACAGCTAAAGTAATCTCGTCATCTATCCAAGGTTTGATATCCCGTTGATAATCTAAACCAGTATCAGCCAGCAAACTTGTTTTAAGGCTACTTAGTTCTGCACCTTGGCGGCGTTCTCCAGAAGCTATCATCTGCCAAAATGAGTCTAGAGCGTCTGGATTGACAAGTAAAGAAACCATTGCTGGTGCTTGTTTCGGCACGAACATGGCTGCTGCTGGATTTGCCTGACTTCCACCCCGAAGCAAGCTGAGTGGATTTCCGCGCCCGAACCCGAGATAGCTGCATCCAGTTAGCAGCAGCACGACTACACCGACTATCAGGAAAGAGAAAAATGAGCGTTGCTTCATGATTGTTTACACAGACCGCAGAAAACCATTATCGCGTTCTCGCAATGGTAGGAATAGATTAGACTCAGTTCCCCTTTTTCCAGTAACACTAACATGGCATCTCAATTTTTTAATCAATCTATAGCGCAGATCAGCGTTGAAGAACTAGCTCAACTCTTGAAATCAGGCTCGACAGAACTACAGCTAATTGATGTTCGCGAGGTTGAAGAAGTAGCAAAAGCGAGAATCGCAGGCTTTGAAATTCTACCCCTAAGTCAGTTTGCTGATTGGGCTGATTCGATTGATCGGTTTGATCTCCATGCTGAAACGCTTGTGATGTGCCATCATGGCATCCGCTCCGCTCAGATGTGTCAATGGTTGAGTTATCAAGGTTTCACGAATGTTAAAAATGTGGCTGGCGGAATTGATGCCTACTCGCTGTTGGTTGATCCAACAGTTCCCCAATACTAGACGTTAAGCAGTGGGAGAATTTCGGTCAAAATTCACGATTCGTCAGTATCTGCTACTCAGTTACTATTTCACGATTCTAGGTCACGGATCTAGGAAGTACAGCTTTTGTTTGCTTTTGCTATTCTTAATACAAGAGTTGTAACCGCATACAACCTGGATCGGCTGTTTGCTTTAACTTCATCGTTTACTAATTAACACATTTTTCAACACCCAAGGACAAATATTAGCGATTATCACTTGGTAACGATTGCTACACTAATTAGTAGACATTCAAGGAAAAATACAGCTTTGAATTTTACTAAGCTGGTGCAGCAACTTATCTCGAAAATCGCGATCGCGTTCCTAACTGCCAATGGACAATTCTTGATCTTCTGTAATTTAAATTAATAGATTTGAAGATTTCAATCACAAATCTTTTACAACCTGAATAAATTTCGCTTCCGGTTCAATCGGCTATGCAAATGCAGCTTACTGATCGCCAACAACACATCCTCTGGGCAACAGTGCGCCACTACATCGCCACAGCAGAACCAGTGGGTTCAAAAGCTTTGGTAGAGGAGTATAACCTTCGTGTCAGTCCAGCTACGATTCGCAATGCAATGGGCGTATTAGAAAAAGCTGGATTCCTCTATCAACCACATACTTCGGCTGGACGAGTACCATCAGATTCTGGCTACCGAATTTATGTTGATCAATTGATTGCACCTTCTGAGATTTTAACAAGACAAGTAGAACAGGTACTCCAAGGGCGGCTTAAATGGGAGGATTGGAGCCTCGAAGCATTGCTACAAGGAGCAGCCCAAATTTTGGCAACTGTTAGTGGCTGTATCACCTTGATTACAATGCCTCAAACTAACACTGCTCAGTTGCGACATTTACAACTGGTGCAGATCGAGTCGGGAAGAATAATGTTGATTGTGGTGACTGATGCTTACGAAACGCGGTCAGCTTTGATAGATTTACCTAATGCTGATCAAACACCGCTTGATTCAGAAGTGATTGAGCGAGAATTGCAAATTCTTTCTAATTTTTTGAATAGTCAGCTGCGGGGGCGATCGCTTTCCGAATTAGCCACACTCGATTGGAGTCAATTAGACCAAGAATTTCAACGCTATGGGGAGTTTTTAACAACTTCCCTGGTAGAGTTAAGCCGTCGCACTCAGCCGCCAGCCACTACCCAAATTATGATTCGTGGTGTTGGCGAAGTATTGCGCCAGCCAGAATTTTCCGAATTGCACCAAGTTCAAACAATTATCCATCTATTGGAAGAAGAGCAAGACCAACTATGGCCGTTAATCTTTGAACCAGAGGTGGCTGGGGGACGACGGGTAACGGTGCGAATTGGCTCTGAAAATCTGTTAGAACCTATCCGTTCATGCACGTTGATTTCTTCTACGTATCGGCGGGGTTCAATGCCTGTGGGTAGTGTGGGTGTATTGGGACCAACTAGGATGGATTATGAAACAGCGATCACTGTAGTTGAAGCTGCTGCCGATTATTTATCTGAAAACTTGAGTCAAAATCAATGAACAACCCTTGAAATTGATAATTGATTGGTCATGCCAATTCTTAAAAATTACGAGTTATTTTCATAGCCCATAAAATTGAACTCGCATTATTTTTAGATGGAAGTTTTACAATGTATTAATAACCTGCTATAAATAGCTAAAAATATGGTAAGAAAAATTGGATTTATCGCACTGTGGCTAGGATTTGCTACTTATGCTTTTCTGCTAGCTCCTCCCGATCAACCTGATACATTTGAGCTAATTAAAAATCTTTCGACTGGAAAGTGGGAAGGTATTAACCCCTTAGTCATATCTCTATTTAATATTATGGGTGTTTGGCCCATAATTTATAGCTGTTTAATGTTTATTGATGGCAAAGGACAAAAGCTACCAGCCTGGCCTTTTGCAACTTTTTCTTTTGGTGTAGGCGCTTTTGCTTTATTACCTTATTTGGCATTGCGAGAACCAAATTCAAAATTTGTTGGCACAAAAAATATATTTCTTAAAATACTGGATTCCCGCTTAACTGGTGTATTGCTAACAGTTGGTACGCTTATTTTAGTCGCTTATGGCTTAATAAATGGAGATTGGGGAAATTTTGTTCAACAATGGCAAACTAGCCGCTTTGTCAATGTGATGAGCTTAGATTTTTGTTTACTTTGTTTATCGTTTCCAGCGCTTTTGGGCGATGACATGGCGCGGCGTAATTTACAAAATTCGCAATTCTTCTGGATAACAGCATTAATACCGCTTTTTGGTCCTTTAATTTATCTGTGTGTCCGCCCACCTTTAACAGCTAATAACACAGAATCAGTGCCTAATACTTCAGCAGCCGCCTCGAATTAACAGCAAATAATAAAACAGGTTATGAGCAGAAAAATTACTTTGTGGTTGATCTGGGTGGGATTTATTGCGTATGTATTACTACTAGCGCCTCCACTTCACTTGCAAGAAACATTGACGCTACTGAAAAACTTATTAACAGTTCAATGGACAAAGATTAACCCAATTATTCTGTCGTTATTTTCCCTTATTGGTGTTTGGATACAAATTTATAGTTGTGTTTTGTTCTTTGATGGCAGAATGCAAAAAATACCTTTTTGGCCTTTTGCATTAGCTTCACTCGGATCAGGTGTAATTGGTTTAATTCCTTATTTAGCTTTACGCGAAGCAAATCAAGAGTTTAGTGGTAATAAAGATGGCTTGCTAAAACTGCTAGATTCTCGCTCTACGGGTATTATCTTGACAGTATTTACACTCGGCTTGCTGGTATTCGGCTGCTTGGCTGGAGATTGGGGAGATTTTATCGCTCAGTTTCAAGGCGATCGCTTTATTAATGGTATGAGTCTCGCCTTTTGCCTGTTTTGCTTACTTTTTCCAACTGTACTTGGCGATGATATGGCGCGTCGAGGTTTTTTAAGCAATTCCCAACTGTTTTGGGTAATAGCGCTCGTTCCCTTGCTTGGCCCCCTTGCTTATCTGTGCTGGCGGCCTTCTTTGCGAGAAACTACCGCAGAAGTGGCATAAGTTGTTACCAGCAGCATACGCTATAAAACAATGTTGAGGTGATAGAAGCTAGGGTAGATAAGCAGATATCGTTACTAAACAATGAGGAGTAAAAATAATAGAAACACCTTGCGACAACTTGGACGCATAAGTCAAATATTCGCAGTGTTTCAATATAGTGGGCGGGCTATAGAACTGGTATGGACTACTAGCCGCGCTTTGACGATTGTACTGGCGATTTTAACTGTAGTGGGTGGTTTGCTACCAGCAGCGATCGCCTATGTCGGTAAATTAATTGTCGATCAAGTCGTATCAGCTTCTCAGTCTGGACTAGAAAAAGAGCGCCTTATTGCCTTGGGTTACTTAGCACTAGAGGCAATTTTTGTTGCGTTGTTAGCAGGCAGTCAGCGAGGACTTAGTATAGCGCAATCTTTACTACGGGTGCTACTAGGGCAGAAAGTAAATGTTCTAATTTTAGAGAAAGCGCTGACACTCGATCTTGTTCACTTCGAGGATTCGGAGTTTTACGACAAAATGACGCGGGCGCGGCGAGAAGCTTCTAGTCGTCCACTTTCGCTTGTAAGTCGCACATTCACTTTAGGACAAAATGCTCTTTCTTTAATTACCTACGGCGGCTTGCTGTTACGGTTTTCAGGTTGGGCGGTAGCAGTATTAGTTATAGCAGCTGTACCTGCTTTTGTAGCCGAAACAAAGTTTGCTGGAGAGGCTTTTCGCTTATTTCGCTGGCGCGCCCCAGAAACGCGAGAGCAAAGTTATCTCGAAACTCTAATTGCTAGAGAAGACTACGCCAAGGAGGTGCAGCTTTACCAACTAGGGCCGATGCTTTTAGAACGCTACAATTCTATTTTTAATCGACTCTATGGCGAAGATCGGGACTTAACAATCCGGCGGGGTGTGTGGGGCTACTTGTTAGGCTTATTTAGCACTGCTGGCTTTTATGTTGCTTACGCTTGGATTGTGATAGAAGCGATCGCCGGACGAATTTCTCTGGGTGACATGACGATGTACCTGGTAGTGTTTAGGCAAGGACAAACAACGTTTTCTTCAGCGCTTACCTCAATCGGGGGAATGTACGAAGATAACTTATATCTGTCTAACTTGTATGAATTTCTAGAGCAGGATATACCTAAACCTCATGGTTGGGCTACTAAAGGTTTAGTTCCAGGAGATGGAATTCGCTTTGAGAATGTGTCATTTACCTATCCTGGTAGCCTGCAACCTGCTTTAAAAAATGTCTCGCTGCGCTTGCAGCCTGGTAAGAAATTAGCGATCGTTGGTGAAAATGGTTCTGGTAAAACAACGTTAATTAAGCTTTTGACGAGGTTGTACACGCCAGATTCCGGGCGCATTTTACTTGATGGTTTGGATTTACAGGAATGGGACATTAATGTTTTACACCAGCGAATTGGTGTAATATTCCAAAACTTCGTGCGCTATCAGTTTACTGTCGGCGAGAACATCGGCGTTGGAGATGTGCAACACCTAGAAGACAAAGCCCGTTATCAAATTGCTGCTGAAAAGGGCATGGCAAAACCGTTTGTTGAACAACTACCTGAACGCTTCCAAACTCAGCTAGGGCGTTGGTTTAAGGGAGGACAAGAACTCTCTGGCGGCCAATGGCAGAAAATAGCTTTATCTCGCGCTTTTATGCGAACTAAGGCAGATATCCTGGTACTAGACGAACCGACAGCCGCAATGGACGCAGAGGCTGAGGTACAAATCTTTGACCAGTTTCGCGCGCTTACCGAGAACCAGATGGCGCTGTTGATTTCCCATCGCTTCTCGACTGTGCGGATGGCTGATACGATCGTTGTTTTGACAGCAGGGGAATTAATAGAACAAGGAACTCATGATGAGTTATTAAAAGCTGGCGGACGCTACGCTCGATTGTTTTCATTGCAAGCGGCAGGATACCATTAACATCCCCCAAAAGTTAAGAATTCCTAAATCAGTTAGCTATTTGACAGTTGAAGGGTCACAATTCAAGTGAAACTATGTTTTAGTCATAGAGGAATTTTTTATATGGTATCACCCTCTCAAGATACGCCTACACTAGATACGCTGCGCTCAAGGTCAACAGAGCAGGATGTGATTCACCAAATTCAATCTGAGCTATTGACATTAATTCGAGTTACTCCAGATGAAGCGATTGATAGTTGGCAGCAAGCATCGATCAGTCTGGGTAATTGGAGTAGTACGTTAGAAACTGAAATTTCTCGCTTTTTGTGGTAAAAACTCTAGTCATAGGCTAAAAATTTGAGAATTAAGCAGTACGTCCGGCTGTGACACCGCCATCAACAGGCAAAACTACGCCAGTAACCCAACTCGCGCGATCGCTTGCAAGGTAAAGAATTGCCTCGACAACATCCTGCGGCTGTCCATTACGGCTTAGAGGATGAAAGGTGTTGAACGTTGGTAGAACTGAACGGACTTCCTCTGGTGACATAAAAGTTTCGTACACTGGTGTTTCAACAATTGCTGGTGCAACAGCATTTACCCGAATGTTGTCTTTGGCAAATTCGATCGCTAAGTTGCGGGTTAAGCCATGAATTCCCGCCTTAGCTGCTGAGTAAGCACTAGATGGTGTCGCCTCAATCGCCTGAATTGCCCACATAGAGCCGATGTTCACAATAACGCCTCCACCTCGTTTCTGCATTTCGGGAATTGCAGCTTGAGATCCAAAAAAGGTTCCCTTCAGCATGATGTCAATATAGGCATTGAAATCTTCCTCAGTGTGATCTAAAAACGGGGTTGGCTTAAAAATACCTGCGTTGTTAATTAAAATATCTACACCCCTAAAGCGTACAAGAGCGATCGCAACCATCTCCTTTGATGTTTCAATCGCGCCAATGTCGCCTACAACAATGGCAATCTCACCTGATGGTTGGAGTTCGGATACTGTCTTCTCCAAAACGTCCTGACGACGACCGTTAAGCACTACTTTCGCTCCATTCGCCAAGAACGCTTTTGCTGCCGCTTTGCCGATACCTGTACCGCTACCAGATATTAAAACTACTTTGTTGTCAAAATTCATCTGCCAAACTCCTTACTTACCTATTAGTAGATAGATTACTGCCTAAAAAAATTTAGACTGTCTGTGATTTCACTTCTAACATTGCCAGTAGCTTTTGGGCGATCGCTTGAAACTGGCTAATGTCGCCACGAGAACGAGCCACTAGCATCGCTCCCTGAAGCGCTGCTAGCAAAAGCTGTGCCTCGACTTCAGCTAACCCATTGCAACGAATCACTCCAGCCTTAGAACCCTCAGTTAGTACCTTGGCTAGCCATGCTTCGTTATCAGCAAAGAAACTTTTGACTTCTTCGGGAACCGCTTGAGGTAGGGTGTTAAAGTCTGCTGCTAGCATACCGCACAGGCACAACCGCTCGTTCTGCAAACCATCAAGATATAACTGTATATATTGAGTAAGCTTGAGACGAGAATCGTCTGTTTTGTGGTCGATCTGGTCTCGCTTTTTACGGAATGTTTGACGGTAACGTGCAACCAAGTGTCTACCAAGATCACCCTTGCTAGGGAAATAATAGTGGATGCTTGCTTTGCGAATCCCCACCTCTGCTGAAATATCCGCGTAGCTGAAGGCATTATAGCCACGAGTCTGCACTAGATGTTGGGCTACATCTAATATCTGTTCGGCTGTGTCTACTGTTTCTTGCAGAAATTTAACCTACCAGCTAGTAGATAGATTGTCAAATGTTGAGCAGTTAACACTACAATCAGGTGACATCTTGGGTTGAGGAAAAAGTATTTATTCTGACCATAAAATTCATTGCGATCGCAGCAGAGCGCCAAAATAAAATTTAATGGCTAAACAACGTCTTGACACTTTATTAGTAGAACTTGATTTATGCTCTTCTCGGCAACAAGCGCAACGGCTAATCCAAGCTGGGGAAGTTATGGTAAATCAGCAAATTATCGACAAACCTGGTACAGAAGTTGACATAACAGCGCAGATTCAAGTTAAAGAGCGATCGCCTTACGTTTCTAGAGGTGGTGAAAAACTTGCTAAAGCCTTGGAATTCTTCAGCATTTCTGTAGCAGGACGAATTTGCTTAGACGGCGGTATTTCCACTGGTGGGTTTACAGATTGCTTACTGCAAGCAGGAGCAAAACAAGTTTACGGCGTTGATGTCGGCTACGGACAAGTTGACTGGCGTTTACGCAATGATCCACGAGTTGTTTTAAAAGAACGTACTAATTTACGGTATCTTCAGCCGACTGATTTGTACGGGGATGATCCAGCTGCTGAATTTACTGCTGTTGATGTGTCGTTTATTTCCCTAACCAAAATTCTGCCTGCTCTGTGGCAACTACTTCAAGCTCCCCGCGAGGCAGTTTTACTTGTGAAGCCTCAGTTTGAAGTTGGGCGATCGCGTGTAGGTAAAAAAGGTGTTGTGCGTGACCCCAAAGATCAAGCTGATGCAATTTTCCAAGTGTTGCAAGCTGCCCAACAGCTAGGGTGGCAATATCGCGGCTTAAAGGAGTCGCCCTTGGTTGGCCCTGCGGGAAATATTGAGTATTTGTTGTGGCTAGCAATGGATAGCTATGCTGTAGCGCCTGACTTAGAAGCGATCGCCCAATTTACCCTAGCCGCCCGCCAACAATTAACGTCAGCTTAGTTTTCTGTTTGCTCTCTGGTGTGAAGGGATTTTTATTGCCGAGCGCCATATTGCGCCGTTTTTTGTGGTACTATATTTTTATAATGGGAATCTTGACAGGTAAGTATTTTTGCACAGATATGCATTATTGTATAAGTCAATTATACGGCAAAATAAATATTCTGTATATAGTAAATAACAAAATTTTTTTACCTTAATTTATAAGTCTTTAAATCAATGCAATACTGCTATTCCGGCTGCTCTAATTCCTGGCGGAGACGATAGAGAATAGTATTTGGTTCTACTTGATTGAGAATCTCTTGAATTACCGTATTAGCCCCTAGTTGACCCCAAGTACAACCCTGTTCTAGATAAACTTGCGCTGCCCTACCAACAGTATAAGAGCCATAGCCAGCAATACCAGCTTGAGTCATTGCAGCGCCAGCATAAGCAGAAATATTAGTCGGACTTTCAGCACTCGCGATCGCGGCTGTAGTCTTCCCCAAGCCTAAAATCAAACTGCTGCCTAGTTCTCCTAATAGCAAGCCACCAGAACTAATTAGAATTGTCTTTAATAACTTTGCCGCTTGGTAGCTAGTCATTGGCAGCTCATACAAGTGTGACAAAGAGCGGATCAAAGCCAAATCTGCAACAAATCCTCCGAGTAAGTCTAAAAAGGCAATGGGATTGAGAGCAACTGCCAAAGCTTTATATCGAGTGAATTGCCAAATTAAGTTTTCTGCTTCTGTATTGCGTAAGTCGATAGTTTTTTGAGCGATCGCAGCTTCCGCTTCTCGTGCTTGGATTAAGGCATTAAGCGCCAAAAGCGATCGCCCCTCACGGTTGAGAATGCTGAGAATTGTCTGCTTGAGTTCATCAATTTGCGGCGCTGGTATTTCCCATTCGTAAGTAACTTCACTATCAGGCCATTCAACTCGCACCTCTAAAGGAGTTGGTTCTGCCGCAACCATCACAATTTCATCAGGAAGTAAAACTGATTTGCGATCGCCTCCTCTAGCACCTAGCTGTTGCAGATTTTGGTAAATAGCTTGTTTGTCTGTATCTGGATAGAGGTCAACTTTGTTAAAAACTAAAATTAGTGGTTTCTGCGCTTGTCGCAGTTCACACAGCGCTTGATACTCAGTCCGTGTGATATCACCAGCCACCACAAACAAAATTAAATCAGCTTGACGCGCCACATCCTGCGCCATTTCTGCTCGTGTTTGACCTTGGATCTCATCCAATCCTGGCGTATCAATTAACTCTACCTGCACTTTAGCATTAGCATTCGGTGTCCAGCGCACCGAACGCGGCCACTGAGTAACACCATTAAGCGGCCCTGTTTGGAGAATTTTTTGCCCTAGTAAGGCATTTAAAACTGCTGACTTACCACGACTTACTAGACCAAAGACAGCAATCCGAATTACGCTGTAATCTAGCTTATTCAAGTTCGAGGTCAAAACCTCTAATTCAGGTTTCAGCGCCGCTTGCAGTTCTAGATTGGACGGTAATTGTCCAGGTTTACGCAGATGGGAATACCAAGACAGCGCTTGGCGTAGACTAGCACGAGCGCGGTTTAAGTGAGTTTCTTGCTGGTTGGTACGCGCTGATGATGTCTGAGGTTCAGCAGATGAATTAGGTTGAGGCGATCGCGAATTAGTCAAGGTTAGACATAAAAAGACAGGCTACAGATCCATTTTGCTTCAATCTTAAATTTGTCGGACTGTCTTCTAGAATGAAATTTATTTGGTGTCTGGGTAAGGTGGGCATTACCCACCCTACTTTAATAACTAAGCAACTGTCTGAGAGACATTAATCTCAGTTTGGGATTCTGGCAAAATCCGATTTACGGTTTGCTTCACAAATCCTGGCAAAAATCCAATCTGCTGATTTTGCTGAAAGACGTTTTGCAATGTTTGACCCAATTTATCAATATTTAGCTTAGTGTCAGGCGTGGTTACTTCCTGCTGTTGGAAATACTCAATTAAACTTAAGCCTGCTAACCGCGTAAGATACGCTGCACTAACTCCCTGCACCGCGCCACCAGCAACAAAGGTAATTGCATTGCTTTTTAGCACAGTCCCGATCGCTTTACTAGAAAGTTCGACTAAACCGAGTTTCAGCATCAAGCTTCCCATTGTTCCAGCCACCGTTTGCGCCTGCTGGAGAGAAAATCTTTGCTGATAAATACCGCCTAAATCCATCACTAACTGAGCGTTGATTGCAGCAGTCGCCAGCAGATCCAAGGCGGGTACTGGGTTAGCAAAAGCAGCAGCAGCAGCAATCCACTGATATTGCTCAATTATTGGTAAAGCGCGATCGCGTCTTACTTGATTCAATACAGCTTTCGCTTCGGCTTTCAAAGCAACAGCTTTGCGGTTAGTTGTTGCCCATACTAGCTGTTGGCGTTCCTCTGTCAAAACTTGAGTTAGTTGCTGTGTTAGCTGTGTTATTTCTATTGCTGGTTGTTCCATCCACTCTTGCACAGTACCATCAGCCTGATGCTGACGCACTTTTACAGGAGTTGGAGATGCTGTAATTGCTACCACATCTTCTGCTTTTAAGGTTGGATACATCCGTTGGCGTAGAGAACACAATACACTAGCTCGTTCATCTGGTAAATACTGGTCTTGCTTGTTAAAAACCAACATTAGGCGCTGATTTGCTGCTGTTAGTTGGTTTATTGCTTGAAACTGAGTGTCTGTCAGATCACCGTTAGTCACAAACAACACCAAGTCTTGGGCGATCGCTTGTTCTAAGGCAGCATCTGTTGTTATGGTATCTGTGCCAGTAAATAATGCTGGTGTTTCCTGTAAATCTAAAGGCTGTTGCCCAACATTGAATAACAATTGCATCAGTGTAGTTTTACCTACTGCCTTACCACCAGTAATAGCTAAATGAATTTCCTGCCGATTCAATTCAACTTTTAGCTGCTCAATTTTTTCCTGCAACGGCGATAACCCCTGATTTTCTGCCTCTGTTGCGATTTGGCTAACTATGCCTTCTACCTGTACGATTACTTTTTCTACTGTCGCCCGATCTGTTGGTGCTTTGTCTAGCTGTAAGGAAGTATTTTTTACTTGATGCTGAAATAACCATAAACAGATGCCAAGCGCGATTATGCCAATCACGCTAAATTCACCCAGTTGATCTATAGATTGATGAAAGCTCTGCAATACTAAGAGTGAAAATGACAAACCAACTCCACCCACTAAAATAGGTCGCCGCAACTTAACAGCCATCCCGTTCTCCCCAAACTTACTTCCACTAAGATTCAATTTATCTAAAGCTGAAATCTTGATTTATAACCTCTGTACCTATGCTAAACCCAACCTAGCCGTACTAACTGCTCAATAGCCAACCAATATCTTGCCAATAGTGGTATTGCGCGATCGCTTCTAAAATAGTTAAGCGCTCAAGAGGCGGAGTGAGTAGTGGAGAGTGAGTAGTGAGTAGTGGGTGCAACAAAGATTAATCTAGGGAATTGAAACAAGGATGCTTTATCAGCATAAATGCACGAGGTTTTCCCTTCCATAACTAAATAATGGTACTTTAAACCATTATCTGCGGACAATTTTCCACTACGCACTACTCACTCCGTTTTCTTACCACTACTCACTATTCACTGCTCAGTGTTTTAACTCCGACAAATGCACAAAACAAAACCCTGCAACCGTTGATGATTACAGGGCTTGTTTAATTTTCATTTGGTGGCGGGGAGCGGATTTGAACCACTGACCTTCGGGTTATGAGCCCGACGAGCTACCAGGCTGCTCTACCCCGCGTCGACTTATTTACTATAACTCTAAGTTGAGGAAATAGCAACTAAAGCATTGATAATTCGCCAACTACCTCTAAACGCTTGAAGTTTCCCAACGCCATAAACTTTTCAGCTAAGGTTTCGGCAGCGGTTGGACTAATCCAGCCCATCTGCTGCAATAGGTAGATAGCAACGGCATATTTAGCCCGTTTTGCGCCATCCATCACCTTAATTGCCAAACCCATCCCTTCACCAATCCGACCAATGCACTGAACGCCCTCTGCCCCTGCTTTACTCACCAGTTCTCCTTGGGTTAAACGCATCAGTTCTGTATCAAATTCCCCTTCTCCTGCTACCATAACTGGGTGCTGAGTCATAGCGCGGACAATCCGCTCCATATCCAAACTGCTACCAGAAGCTAGTTGAGCATATAAAGCTCCCATTTGACCGAGTTGCATTAAATAGGTGGGAGCGCCACAATCATCATGAGCGGAGATAAATTCTTCAGCTGGCATCCGCAGCAATTCCGCAATTTTACCAAAAATTAGCTGCTGAACTGGGTGATTGCGCTGCAAGTAAGTATTCAAAGGCCAACGCCGTTGTTGGCATACAGCTAGCATCCCTGCGTGTTTACCAGAGCAATTGTATTGCAGTCGACTACGCTTACCTTCTGGAATTGGACACTGGAGGACAGAGGGATCAATATCAGCCCGCCAGAGAATATTAAATACCTGCCGCACTTGCTCAATTGTGCCTTTGTGGGAACTACAGATAATTGCTAAGTCCCGATTTGTCAGGTTGTACCGTTCTAGTGTTCCTGTAGTAGTAACGCCTAGTGCCTGAAACGGCTTCAGCGCGGAACGGCTAAACGTAGCAGTTTCTGAATTTCCAGCAACAGATAGCACCCGTCCTCTGTCGTCACATACAACAGCCTGGACGTGATGCCTAGATTCAATAATACCTTCCCGCAGCAATCTGACTTCCAGTTGAGCGGCTTGAGTTCGTTTTCCCCTTGTCATGAATAAAACTTTATCACTTAGAGGGACGTAAGAAAAGGGTTAATTTCTAAGTTGAGCAGGTGCAGTTAACTCCTACGGGGCTTTTCTGGCGTAAATTATGTTAAAAATTCTCTAGAAAAGTCCAAATGAAGCTAACTGCAATTAGCAATAAAGCAAGTAGTCCAAATGTTTTTTGCAGTCGCTGAAGAATTGGTTTGACTTGGTAGGTGACAATCAAGCGATCGCGTGTTAAGACTTCTTTTGGCTTGGTCCAAGTTTGACCGTCATACCAACCAGATTCTTCATAAAAAATCGTGGGACTTCCAAGACGAGTAGACACATACCACCAGGCTAAATAAAGTCTCACTAGAGTTAAAATCACGCCTACACTTGCTGCTGCCGCACCACAAAGGATAAACTGAGCAATATATTTATGTGGAGGAAAGCTTGCTGCTGCTATCGGCCCTGCTACCAGCCACGACAAGCCCCAAATCCATCCTAATTTGGTAATATACCTGCGCCAACCTAGAGTGCAAGTGCAAAAAAAAGCAGAGGATTTTAACTCTTCGTACTCATTGAGTGGTTGCTGTTCAGCAGGGACTGGGCAAACAGAAACTGATGACTCCATTATGCTCATTCCTCATTGCCACCATCTGCTGAAAATTCTAGCCTTTCAGCATGACTCCAGAATGCTTCCAAGTTATAAAACTCACGCTCTTTGGGCATCATAATATGAACGATCGCGTCGCCATAGTCTAGTAGCACCCAATTTCCTTCGGCTTGTCCTTCAATTCGCAATGGACGGCGTTGCCACTCCTGTTCCACTGCGTCATCAATCGCTCCAGCGATCGCGCGTACCTGTGCTTTAGAATAACCTGTTACTAAGACAAAGTAATCTGCCAAATACGAAATCTCTGAGACTTTTAAGATTACTATCTCACCTCCTTTGCGATCTGATGCCGCTTCAGCGATGGTTAGTGCTAATTCTTGGTTCGCCTCTGAGTCATTGAGACTGGGTTTTATCTTTATCGACTGTGATGAAGAATTTAGTTGTGAGTAATCAGACATTAAACCTCAGATAGTTTAGTTGTTTATTATTAGGACAAACATCATTTACAACCGATTGCAATTTAAACTTTTAATGTAACAAATTTTTTGAAGACTAACAAAGATTAGATTGCCAACAGTTAGTTAAATGATTGCTTATTTGGTTTTTCCTTTTTGCAAAAACCAATTTCGTGTTGCTATTGTTTGCGGATGAATCAAACAATGTTTTTCTATTAAAAATTTCAGAGAAGAGTCGCAAATTAACCAAATAGCTTGGTCTAAGTTTTGATAGCTGATCTGCCGTAGATTTTCCAACTCTGGTGTATTGCCGCGATCTGGTTCTAAGCTATCTGCTAAAAATACGATACAACTAAGCGAACTCATACCTGGTCTGCCTAAAGTATGATTGGCGATCGCTTGTAATACTTCTTCATCCTTGATACCAAATGTATCTCTAGCAACGATCGCGCTGATATCTGCGTGTAACAAATGCGGCGTGGCTTCACTCACTGGATCAATCTCTAAGTTTTCTGCACGTGCCATTTCTAATAGCTTTTGTGGCTTAAAATATTTAGCTAAATCGTGCATTAATCCAGCCGTAGCCGCTTTTTCTACATCAACTTTATGATGTCCAGCCAGTTCCACCGCCATTTGCTCGACTCTCAGAATATGATTAAGTCGTGAGGGTGGAACATTGTCTGCTAGCCAGGTTAAAACCTGCTCACGCATAACCGCGTTGGACTCTAAAGTATGGTTGAAAGATAGCACGTGGAGTAAATTGTCGGTATAAATTCCTATCTCTATTGTAGCGGAGTGCTAGGCATAATTCTGTTGCCTGTTAGGATATAGCAGCAGGAATTTGAGTAGATTATTTCGACTTAGGTTGAGGAAGGATTGAGTCTTTTACATTTAACTTACGTTGTCAACGTTCTTGCGCTATTCGACAGTTAACTTCGTCAAAATAGAGAAAGAAGACTGGAATAGATTTACTCTTTTGCTTTTAGCGCGATCGCACACATCGTTAGATGATTACCAAAACTGCCTCACTTACAACTGCACGTCTAATTGAAGTTTTTTCCGCCATTCAAGGTGAAGGACTCAACGTCGGGACACGCCAAATTTTTATTCGATTTGCCTTGTGTGACTTACGTTGTCACTTTTGCGACAGCGCCCATACTTGGACTGCACCGTCTAGTTGTCGAGTTGAGCGATCGCCAGGATTACGGAATTTTGAAATTTACTCTAATCCTGTCTCGCTACCCCTATTACTGCAATGGATTGAACGGCAAAATTTACCCGGCTTGCATGACAGCATCAGCATTACAGGCGGTGAACCACTACTCCATGCCCCGTTTTTGGTACAATTTCTGCCGCAGCTAAAAAGTCTTACTGGACTATCAATTTACCTAGAAACTGGTGGACATCGCCCAGAACAGATAAGTATGATTTTGCCATATCTCGACTCTGTGGGAATGGATTTGAAGCTACCCAGTGTTAGTGGAGAAACTCGGTGGCAGGAACACGCTCAATTTCTCCAACTTTGTTACCATGCATCAGTTGAAGTATTTGTCAAGATAATTGTTTCTAGCGATACGGACACGGCTGAATTGGAACATTCAGCCCAGTTAGTGGCAAACGTTAGCCCAGAGATTCCGGTATTTCTGCAACCAGTTACGCCCTTAGAATTAGCTCAAGAATCTGGTCAAAAGCCAGTATTTGCGCCAACTCCCGCTCAAGTATTGACTTGGCAAGCTGATATGAAGCGATCGCTAAAAAAAGTCCGTGTAATTCCACAGACTCATAAAATGCTCAATCAGCTGTAACTCTCTTCTTCACGTGGGGATTTGACTTTTGATTTAGCTTTGTTAGCACTACGTTTGAGGGCTTGCAATCGTCTTTCGTACTTAACACGCTGTCTCTTGCTAGGAGTTTGGTCAATCAACGTTTTTAAGGCACTACCCAGACTTTTATAGGCATTGGGGAGACTGTAACCGAAGCGCGTTGCTAGAGCGATCGCTTTTTCATCTGCGTCAGTCATTTCTTTTACCAGCTTTTCACCATTATTTTTCTGGTACAGCCGGAAGCCTGACACGCCACACAAACTCAAAGCTAATATCAGCAGCAACCCATCTTGAACCCACAGTTCACCCACAGCACCGCCCAATCCAATCGCCAGCGCTGCCATCTCCCAACCATCTTTGGGCATAGTATCGTTTTGAATTCGGGCGACTTCGTGCCAAAACAGCAAATTGCGCTGATCCAAGGCAAGTTGATCCCATTTAACCAAATCAACTTGGATTTCTACTTGGTCACTCCCAACTTCTTCAGAGCAGATCAAGGGTGGATTCACCTCTGTCGTACCTTCAACGGAAACCCAGCTTTGTAATTCTGGCGGCAGTAAGCCTTTCAACCGCCGGAGTTCAGTCATTTCGGCTCTAGCAGAGGAAGTTGCATAAGATGTCATAGCGTCAATTCTCTGGAAATTTCAAATAATGCTTTTACCTTCCATTTTGGAGTATATCGCGCTATTTGAAGGTAGGTTAACACTACCTGTTGTTATTCGCCGGACAGAAAGATGTAGTGCTGATAGTTAATTTACGTGCGATCGTTGCTTACAAGAATCTTACTTGTAATTTCTGCCAATAAAATAACTAAAGTCAAAATACAGGCTAATAACTTGTGGAACCGACACCAAGCACAGTATTTAATTATCAACGCCTTAGAAACCTTAGAACTGCTTGAGTGGAAACTCTATGATAAGTGGCTGAAATTAACCACTTCTACAGAGGTTAAACCAGATAGAGCAGAGTTATTGTACATTATTCCATCCAAACCGCTAGACCTTAAACTCTCCAGTTGAAGGATAGCGCGCGATCGCTTTTTTCCCTGTGCGTCCTTTGTGCTTCTGTGATTTCTCAAAAAAATACTGAACGATAACTACGCTACTTGCTCCACTAGCAACCGTCCCTCAACTCGCTCGTATTCATCTTCAAGGAGCCAAAGTTTTGCCTCTTCGTAGCTGGAGATGGAGAATACAATTTTTAAGTTCTGCGTGGGGTCAAGTACACAACAGTTCCCCTCACTGTCACCTAGCAAAATTAGGACATAGGGAGGAACAGCAGTAGGATCTACCCATAGCTCTGTAAATTGCCAGTTATTGGCTAGGTCTGGTACGGGGGATAATACTAAATCCGTTTAGGAAGAACTGGAAATAAATTAGGCATTAGGAAGCCAATGATAAGCAGTTAAATGATGAATTTGCTTAGTCATTTCGGTAAGGATACAACAACGTTTGGCAAGAACATTT
>JAHHHE010000055.1 GCA_019359535.1 Gloeocapsa sp. UFS-A4-WI-NPMV-4B04 | reverse complement strand
CGCACGAACTTATGCAGAGTTAGACCAAGCGATCACGGATGCTCTCGCTGCCGTAACGACAAAAGACATTATTGGCTGGTTCACTCACTGCTGTTGCTATATTTCACCCGATTGAGAACCGCTGTATGCTCTCGAATCCGCCTTATGGCAAGTCTTACAAATCGGAGCAGAAATTTATCTTTGATGCCAAGGAAGTGCTTGATCCGCGCTTTCAGGTGATCCTAAAAAACTTTAAGGGAGTTGAGGAGACAGTTGCAGCAACGCCGCGATCGTCGGATGGGCAATTGCTATTTCTGATGGATATGGTTAGCAAGATGAAATCCTTAAATGATAGTCCTGCGGGAACTCGAATTGCATCGGTGCATAACGGTTCGTCACTGTTTACAGAGGATGCGGGTAGCGGAGAAAGTAATATTCGCCGTTACATTATTGAAAATGACTATCTTGAGGCAATAATTCAGTTGCCGAATAATTTGTTTTACAACACCGGGATTACTACCTATATTTGGATTTTGTCGAATAATAAAGCCGCACACCGCAAGGGTAAAGTGCAACTAATTGATGCTTCTGAGCTTTATCAGAAGTTGCGGAAGAATTTGGGGGCAAAAAATTGCGAGTTTTCTGCTGAACATATAGATAAAATTACTCATCTTTATTTGGAGATGCCCAACCAAGGTATTTCTAAAGTGTTTGATAATAGCGATTTTGGTTATTACAAAGTTACTGTTGAGCGTCCGTTGCGGTTGGCGGCGCAGTTTACACCCGAAAAGTTAGCGGCGCTGCGGTTTGTTCCGGCGTTGCGGGAGGTAATGGAGTGGGTGTACGAGCAATGGGGAGAGGCTATTTACAGTCAATTGGCGGAGCATCAAGCCGCTATTGAAGTTTATTTGGAACAAGAGGGAATTGAGCTTGATAAGAAAAAGCGGGAGGCGCTACTACAAATCAAAACTTGGGAAACTGGGCGCGAACTAATGGCGGTGGGTAAAAAGCTGATGAGCGAAGTAGGACAAGGGCTGTGGCTGGATTTTAACGAGTTTTCGGTAAAAGTAGAGGCGGCTATGAAAAAGCTGGCTATTAAGCTTTCTGCTAGTGAGAAAAATCAGCTTATGAGTGCGATCAGTTGGCGCGATGAAAAGGCGGAAAAGGTAGTTAAGAAAATTCACAAGTTAAAGGATGAGGCGTTGAGCGATTTATTGCTGGAATTAGACACCAGTGAGGAGCGCTTGCAAGATTTTGGTTACTGGATAGGCAAGAAGCCGGGACAATGGATTGAGTACGAGTCAGACAGTGAGTTACGAGATACTGAAAATGTACCGTTGAAAGATAATATTTATGATTACTTTGTGCGGGAGGTGCGCCCCCATGTAGATGATGCGTGGATGGCGTTGGATAAAACCCAGATTGGTTATGAGATTAGCTTTAATAAGTATTTCTATCAACATAAGTCTTTGCGAAGTGTTGAGGAAGTAACAGCGGAAATTTTGACGTTGGAACAAGAGACAGAAGGATTATTAAAGAAGTTGGTGAGTTTTGGGGAGGTTGAGTAGTGGTAGATTTTCCCAAGTATGAGACTTACAAAGATAGTGGGGTTGAGTGGTTGGGAGAAATTCCCAGCCATTGGGATGTTAAACGTAATCTGGGGTTGTTTGATGAACGAAAAGAAGTTAATCAACCCAATATGAGATTACTTTCAGTTACTATCGAAAAAGGTGTAATTAAACAAAGTGAAAGCTTAACAAAGAAAGATTCTTCCCATGAAGATAAGTCAAAATACAAAGTTGTTCGTCAAGGAGATTTGGCTTACAACAAAATGCGTATGTGGCAAGGTGCTATCGGAAGGTCAAATTATGATGGGATTGTAAGTCCTGCATACATCATTTTAAATACACATAACAAATCTTACTCTAAGTATTTTCATTATCTTTACCGTACTGAATTATTTATTCGAGAAGCTAATCGTCATTCCTACGGACTTTGTTCTGATATGAACAGCTTGCGTTACGAAGATTTTAAAACAATCTATTCGCCCGTACCTCCTGAAAAGGAAGTAAAAGAAATTGTTGAATTTCTCGATCGCAAAACCTCTGAAATTGACCAAGCGATCGCCCAAAAACAGCGCCTCATCGAACTCCTGCAAGAACAAAAAGCTATTCTGATTAATCAAGCTGTAACCAAAGGTCTAGACCCAAATGTCCCTATGTGCGATCGGGGTGTTGAATGGCTTGGTGAAATTCCTAGTCATTGGAAGCTTGTTCAAAACCGTAGATTCTTGAGTAAGTTGGGACAAGGGAGTAGCCCTGCAATCGTTAATTCAGGTGAAGATGAAGGCTTTTATGTTCTTAAAATTAGTGCTGTTAAGCAGGGTATTTATATTGATGGAGAAATAAAAACCATACCTCGAAAGGCGTTTGTTTCAGATTATCAAGTAAAAAAAGGTGATTTTCTCATGACACGGGGTAATACACCAGATTTAGTAGCAGATATTTGTTATGTCAATGTAGATATCACTGAAAACATAATGATTTCTGATTTGATATATCGGCTTACCTACGATCAAAAATTTTTACTCCACGAATTCATAGCATACTTCTTCCGCAGTTCTACAGCTAGGTATCAAATCAAGATTTGTGCAAGAGGTTCAAGTCATACGATGGTGAAAGTTAGTCAAGAACATATTAAAGCTTGGCTGATTTTGGTTCCTCCTTTGAATGAACAGAGAGAAATCATTTCTTATTTGAAATGTAAAGAAAATGAGTTTATTTGTTTAGAAAATCAGATTTACAAAGAAATAGAAAAGTTAAACGAACTTAAAGCAATTTTTGTATCACAAGCCGTAACCGGAAAAATAAAAGTTTGAGTAAATTTTATGGTTAGTTAACCTAAAAATCGCGCGATGTATGACAAGTCCATGCTAAAAGCAATACTTGTTTAAAATCAAAGGTACAATGCAGCGCAATTATGATATATGGCAATGGTACAAACTCCCCTTTTTAACCAACCCTTCACCGCTCAGCGCCTCGTTTATGGGAGTATTACCTGGCAACAATTTAAATTGATTCAAACAGGTTTTGCCGAGTCTCCAGGAGTCAAAATATTCTACTATAATGACGAAATTGAAATTCTTATACCAGGACGCGAACATAACATTTTTAGTCGGGTCATCGGCTTTTTAATTGAGCTATTTTGCTTAGAAAATAATATCGAATTTGATCCTACAGGTTCAATGACGCAAGAGCGAGAAGAAGAAGTCTCAGCCGAGGCGGATGAATCTTACTGTTTTGGAGAATCAAAGCCAACTCCCGATTTAGTAATCGAAGTAGTGTTTACTAGCGGTAGTTCCAAAAAACTCCAACGATATCAAGCTCTTAGTATTCCTGAATTGTGGTTATGGCAAGATGGGCTATTTAGCCTTTATCACCTGCGAGATAATAACTACGAACAGATTTCCCGCAGCGAGATTCCAGAACTTGCAACCCTAGATATAGATTTGCTTAACCGTTGTGTATTAATTGCCCAAACATCTCGATTAGAAGCTGCAACCACCTTTCGCAAAGCCCTGAAGCCCAATTAAATAACATTGCTCTAGTGCGTTCTGAGGCTAAATAACTATGATTTCCGCTTACAAATTTCGATAAACCTCACCGTCGTTGCGTTTGCCAATTCTAAAAATTTGGATTTGCCCGAAGTCAGTCTTGGTAGGTTCAATTATGTAGTAAAGAATCCTGTATTCACCTTGATCGACTCGGTATCCTCCTGGTACACCTTCAAGAGATTTACAGTCTTGTGGCTTAGGATTTGTTGGTAAAGACAAAACCTTTGTAACAATTTGCTTGTAAAGTTTAGGGGCAAACTCAAGCAGGTCTTTTCCTACTGACTTGTCAATTATCAGTACATAGTCAGCAGACATTATTGAACCTCACGCCACTAAAAGTGGTATGATTCCTGCTTCAAGGATCTCTGCCTGAATTACTCCAGGACTTACAAGTTCTCCACAGGCGTTTTGAGCCTCCGATGCACCATCGGCGGCTATTAATCTTAAGCCCTCACTTAATATGTTAAGGGCTGCGTTTTTATCCCTCAAGTTGTAGCTATTGCACTTTGGACAAGACCATTCATGTAGCTTTAAATCTTTAACCAGTGGGTTAATTAATTTGCAAGAATTACACGTTTGAGATGAGGGGAAAAATGTACCGACTTTCTGCACTATTCTGTCGTGCCAAGCTGCTTTGTATTCCAACATAGCGACAAACTTAGACCAACTAGCATCACTAATAGAGAGTGCTAGTTTATGGTTTTTAACTAGGTTGGCTACTCGCAAATCTTCAATACATATAATACTGTTTTCTCTGATTAAACGAGTTGAAAGTTTGTGTAGGAAGTCATCTCTAAAATTTGTAATTCGTTCTTGGATTTGAGCCAGCTTGGTTTTTGCTTTGACTCTACTACTACCTTCTTGGGCGCGAGATACTTTTTTATGTGCTTTACGTAGTTTTCTTTTTTGAGTGCGATAGTATTTTGGATTGTCTACAACTTCCCCACAGGAGGTGACTAAATAAGATTTAATCCCTTGGTCAAGACCAACATTTTGATTAACTTGTGGATACTTGTTTATCTCTGTCTCGCATAGAACACTAGCAGTATAGATACCAGTTTTAGTACGGCAAATAGTGACGGATATCAGCTTGCCTGTAAGCTCCTGCGATTTGTGGAACCTGACCCAGCCTAGTTTTGGCAGCTTCAGATAGTTACCCCTAACTTGAATGTTGCCATTAGTAAAATTAGTTTTATATGCCTGCTTGCAGCCATGCTTTTTCTTGAACTGGGGAAAGCCAAAGCGTCTTTTAGCTTTCGGCTTTTTCAAGTCAGCAAAGAAGTTTTTGTATGCTATTTCCAAAGCTTTAAGCGAATTCTGCAAAGCAAACTTATCTACTTCTTTTAGCCACTCTATCTCTTGCTTTAAAAGAGTAAATTTTTGGCTGCATCCGTTGTAATTGAGAGTAGTTTTATCGGTGTCGTAAACCTCTTTCCTCAATGCTAAAAAGCGGTTATATACAAACCTAACGCACCCAACTGTCCGATTAATTAGTTCGGACTGAGTGCGATTTGGAATGAGTGTAACTTTAAACGCTTTTTGCACTTCTTAATACTTGGGTAGGAGCAGACATTAATCAATTGGTCGGGCTGCTAAAAGTTCGTCTATGGTGATAAAGCCAAGACTATCTTTCATTGCTTTAATGAGCAATGCAGAGTCACGAGCATCTTCAAAAGCTTCTAGACGAGCAACATCCTCAAGGCTAACAATTGCAGCCACTGGCTTTCCACGCCGTTCAAGCACTATTCGCTCTTGACCGTAGCTGGCACGATTAACTAATTCTGGGAGGTTATTACGAGCTTCACTAAGGGTAGTTTTAGTCATAGAATTACTTTTTGTCTCATTACATTGATTGCACGAATTGTACAATTCACCTATTTTTCTATTTATATCACATATATAGACATTTTATAAAGTTAAGTATTCTTTCTGAGGCATACAAAGAACTATTCAAGGCATCTCTGATTGAGTGGATGTTTTAAGAATAGTAGCTATGCCTGTATTAAAGCGTGTTGGATATTGCTTGAGTGCGATCGCACTTTCCACCGCGCGAACCTTCAAAACTGGTATGGTGTCACCTCTCGCCTTTCCTGACGTGCAAATTCAGGTGCAACGATTAATGAATCAACCCTAAAATGCGATGTATATGCAGCGCAGATTTTAGAAGCGGAGTAATAGAGCAATTATGACTCTCAAAGAGCAACTGTTTCAAAAGTTAGAAACGTTACTTCCAGAAGAACAGGAAGCCGTAATTCAGTTTGTTGATTTTTTGCAGTTTAGAAGAAATCTCCAAAAACCCCAAGAAATAAGTCTTCGTCCTCTTAAAAGTTTAAAAGGACTTTGGGCAAACTTACCCATCGATATTACTGAGGAAGAAATTACAGAAGCTAGACACCAAATGTGGGATTTCTCAACGGATATTGAATTATGAGCGCGGTAGTTGCTGATACTCATACAATTATTTGGTATTTGCAAAGCTCTGAGAAATTATCCCATGATGCAGCGCTGTCTCTTCTCTTGATAGCGCAATTAATAATGGTTACGCAATTTATATATCAGCAATTTCAATTGTAGAAATAACCTACTTAGTTGAAAAAAATAAGATTCCCGAAATAGCTCTAAAACAGCTTTTACAGACTCTAACCGCTCCTAATGTTGGTTTAGTTGTTGCGCTAATGGATCTATTGGTAGCTGAGTCTTTAGCTAAAATTCCTCGCCTAACTGTACCTGAAATGGGCGATCGCATTATTGCCGCTACAGCCCTTTGTCTTGGTTTACCTTTAGTTACAAAAGATCACAAAATTAGAGCGCTGTCAGTTATTCAGACCATCTGGTGAGCCAAACTAGGACGAAATGAACAGCTAAATATCAAAGCATTTTTAAAACATCCTATTTGCAGTAACTATTATGGTCAGCCAAACCAACGAGCGGGCGCTAGAAAATTGTATTGAAACTTCTTTAATAGACTATTCCCGCTACGAAAAAGGCAACCCGGCTGACTTTGATCGCGAATTTGCTATTGATAGCGCCAAGTTTTGGCGGTTTCTAGAAAAGACCCAACCAGAAGAACTCGAAAAGCTCAAAGATCGCCCCAACTGGCAAAGACTTATTTTAGAGCGCCTAGACCGCAAAATTAAAACGGACGGTATTCTCTCAATATTAAAAAAGGGATTAGCAATTGATGAAGCTCATCTGACGTTGCTTTATAGTCTCCCTTACAACGACGCAAACCCCAAAGTAGTAGAAAACTTCGAGCGCAATATTTTTTCCGTTACTCGCCAAGTGCATTACTCAAAGAGCGATCCACTACTTTCTATTGATATGGTGCTATTTATCAATGGAATTGCGATCGCCACTATAGAATTAAAAAACCCTTGGTCGGGTCAAACTGTCTACCACGCTAAAGAGCAATACAAAAAAAACCGCGACCCCGCCGAAACCCTACTCCAGTTTGCGCGGTGCGTCGTTCACTTTGCCGTAGATACCGATGAAGTGTGGATGACCACTAAGCTAGACAAAAACAACACTTACTTTCTACCCTTCAACAAAGGCTTTAACTTTGGTAAAGGCAATCCCCCCAACCCCAACGGACACAAAACCGCCTATTTTTGGTCAGATACCCTAAATCGCCGCAGCTTTACCAATATTATTCAACACTTTGCGATTCTAGCTCCCGGAGATAACAAAACCCCCTTCAACAAAAATCTCTGTACTTTCCCCGCTATCACCAACTTGATATAGTCCGCCAATTGCTAACTCATGCTCAAAAAAATGGCGTAGGACACACCTATTTAATTCAACACTCCGCAGGGTCGGGCAAATCTAATTCTATTACCTGGACAGCTTACCAACTAATCGAGCTATACGCACCAGGCAGCGATTCCCCCTTGTTTAATTCAGTAGTTGTAGTTACAGACCGCACCAACCTTGATAAACAAATCCGCGACAATATCAAAGGTTTTTCGGAAATTAAAAATATTATTACCCATGCAAACAATGCTCAAGAACTTAAAACCGCGCTAGAAACAGGTAAGCGAATTATTATTACAACTATTCAAAAATTCCCCTTTATTGTCAACGGTGTAGAAGATTTAAGAAATAGCAATTTTGCGCTCATCATCGACGAGGCTCATTCGTCCCAAAGCGGTCAGGCGGCGGACAAAATGAACGCGGCTTTGGGTAGCGATGAGGAGGAACTCGAAGACGACATCCAAGACAAAATTCTGAAGGCAATGGAAGGGCGAAAACTAGGTAAAAACGCCTCTTATTTTGCCTTTACAGCTACCCCAAAAAATACCACTTTAGAAAAATTTGGGCAGCAAAACGCCGATGGTAAATTTGTGCCATTTCATCTCTACTCGATGAAGCAAGCGATCGAAGAAGGTTTTATTCTTGATGTGCTGGCAAACTACACTACCTACCGCAGCTACTACGAAATTCAAAAATCCGTTCAAGGTAATCCCCAGTTCGATACTGCTAAAGCCCAAAAGAAGCTGAGAGCCTATGTAGAGGGGCATAAAGAGACGATCGCCGCCAAAGCGGACATTATCGTAAATCATTTCCTTGAGCAAGTCTGGAAGCCCAAAAAGCTCAAAGGACAAGCTAAAGTAATGGTCGTCACTCGCAATATTGAAGCTGCTATTGGCTATTATTTCGCCATTTGCAAAACCTTAAAACGCGAAAACTCACCTTTTGATGCGATCGTTGCTTTTTCTGGCAAAAAAACTGTAAATGGCATTGAATACACTGAAGACACACTCAACGGCTTCCCTAGTAAAGACATGCCGGAAAAGTTGAGAGAAGATGACTACAAAATTTTAATTGTTGCTAATAAGTTTCTGACAGGGTTTGACGAGCCGCTTCTACATACTATGTATGTCGATAAAAAGCTGCAATCGGTTCTAGCGGTGCAGTGTCTATCACGGCTCAATCGTTGCAACAACAAAATGGGTAAAGTTGATACTTTTGTGCTTGACTTTTTCAACACCGTTGATGATATTAAACACGCTTTTGATGACTTTTACACCTCGATATCTTTAAGCGAACCTACCGATGTCAATGTCTTACACGATTTGCAAGAAGCTTTAGCAAATGCCGGCATTTACGAGTGGCAAGAAATTGAGCAGTTCAACGAACTATTTTTTAACAAAGTTTCCGCCGATCAACTTAGCCCTCTAATTGATGTTGCGGCGGCTCGATTTAATCAAGAATTACAGTTAGAAAATGAAGATAAAATTGACTTTAAAATTAAAGCCAAACAGTTTGTCAAAATTTATGGACAAGTTGCTTGCATGATTGCTTACAACAATCTGCGCTGGGAGAAATTATACTGGTTTTTGAAATTTCTCATCCCCAAGCTAGTTGTTAGAGATCCCGCCCTAGACCAAATCGACGAACTGCTCGAAAGTATAGATTTATCTACCTATGGTTTAGAACGAGTCAATCTCAATTATGTGATCGCGCTTGAATCAACAGAATCGCAAATTGACCCCCAAAACTCCAACTTGCGCGGCTATCGCGGCGATGCGTCCCAAAACGATCCCTTGAGTGATATCATTGCTGCTTTTAATGATCGCTTCTTTTCTGGTTGGGATGCTACACCCCAAGAACAGAGGGTTAAATTTATCAATATTGCCCAGCACGTCGTCAATAACCCTAATTACAAAACCCAAGTAGTTGATAATCAAGACGAGCAAAACCGTCGCATTGCTTTAGAGCAGTTAATTCAACAAGCTGTCAGCCAAGAACGAAAGCGAGAACTCGACCTTTATAAACGCTATGCTTCAGACCCCGATTTTAAGCGAACTTTTGATGCAAGTATCATGCAATTACTAACTCGTAGTAGTCCAGAACAACTAAATCAGTTGCTTACGTAGGACTGAATGCAAGCAGCCACGTTCAAGTGTTATTTGAGGCACATCAAACCTTTTTAAAAAACCTATCTATTCGATCGCTGCCTTTAGTGTAGATAGCGCTGGAATTATTACTGGATTATTTGAAATATAAATCTATCCCATTACCACCCTAAATTATCTCTATATTCAGCAACGCCTCCCCACCTCCCCATTCTGTTCACTACCTACATATCTGACTTTGAAAAACTATCCCCAGATACTCTTTAAATATCGGTGGTACTGAGAAACGAGTTGCATTGTTTTCAATCAAGCTAGGCGAAGCCTTCTCGATTAGCGATCGCCGTTCTAAAGATAGCAGTGCCTCTAATAAACTTGGTTTAGGGGCAATTGGGATCAATTCTTCTTGCAGTTGTACAATCGAAAGCTCTGGATTAATTGCTAACCAGTACATTATCTGTGTTTCTATTTCTGATAAGCGATTAAATTGCTGATCTAAAAGGTTACGAATATCACCAAAAACTGTTGTCCCTTGGGCGAAAAAATCAGAAATATTGCCATTAAATAAGTCTCGAATATATGCAGATACTATTTTGAGTGCTAATGGATTGCCTAAATAATGCTGAATCAGCGATCGCATTTCCGCTTGAGAACCTTTTAAGCCCTTGACTTCAATAACTTTATATGCGTCTTCTTCCGCCAAACCAGTTAATTGTAGTGAACGTACAGGAAGATTTGTGCCTTCTTTAAATCCAAAGCCGATGGGTTTTTCCCGTCCAGTTAATACTACACAGCTTTGATGATATGTATCTGCGATTTCTCGCAATAGTTGACCATAATGTTCATAGCCTTCTCGGTAGCGTCCAAAGTGATCGCCACTACGTAAAATTCCTTCAGAATTATCTAGTACCAGAAAACAGCGATGTTGGCGTAAATAATTAACTAGGAGCGAGATACTAGCTTCTGGAGTTGTTGGTAATTGATTTTCCTGTTGGGGTAAAGTTTGGAATAGCTCTGCTACCATGTTTGTTAAAGGTTGCAAATTGCGGAGCGATCGCCAAATTAAGTGCTGAAAATCATGTTGCACGTGCTGTGCCAATACTGCCGCTAGGGATGTTTTACCAATTCCACCAATACCAAATATTGCTACCAAGCGGCAACGCTCCTGCACAAGCCATTGTTTCATCGTTAGTATTTCTGTACAACGATTGTAGAAAACTGGAACATTCATAGCCTCCGCCCAGCCTGGGTGCTGATTGATTGTCGCTGCTTTTTGAGCCACTACATCAGTATCTGTACTGAATGGCTCAAACTGCATCATGCCATTGTCAAAATTGCTGCTATTTGAAATATATAAATCTGCGCCAGCTGCGGGACTAGCAATAGCTTTTAGAATTGAGGCTATATTACTTTTACTAACCTTTTTCCCTAACGCCTGCGACAGCAACTGCCATAACTGGAAGCCAACGTACTTAATATAGTCGGTATCATAACCGTAATTGGTAGCAATATCAGCATAAGTATACCCTTGCCAACATTGGCTAAACACGAGGTGTTGAACTTTACTTAAGCTCTGTGGGTTTAACCGTGTTTCTACAATAGTCAGCGCTTCTTCAACTGTCATTTTGCTATCTCTCATCAAAATCAATGAACAATGACCAATGGTTTGGGGATAATTGATAATTAATTGGTCAGAACTTGTTAATCAAATCTCTAGCAATGTAACGTAATTACAGCTGCCTAAAGTAAATTCGCGCCCTATCTTAGTCCAATTTTTTATTAGTAATTTTCTCTGCATAAGTACGGTATTAAAATTATACATTTTTACCATTAAATTATTACAAGAATTTTGACATATTCTTGCTTGCCCTGCTCTAACTTTTAGGCTAAAAATAAGAGACTTCCTAACATTTAGATAGTAGTATTTAGAAAAAGTAGCTCATATTTCTGTGTTAGTGCTTTTAGTAGCGTAATTTTAATTACGTGATTTTGTACTTCATCAGCATCCTTTTAAGCTAAAAATTAGGAAATTTTAGTTTTAAAGTAAACCTACAACTTGCAACCTTTATTGAGTTCTCAGGCTAATATTTAAGAATTATGCAAAACTTAACAAAAGTTAAAATTACAATTAAGGAATTTTGGCGTTAGTGTAACGGAGTCAAGGCGATCGCGCTAATCTTAAAAGCAGCATCCCGACGTTGGTTTTTATGTCTGGCTCAATTAGTGTCACAGTTAAGCTGTTTGCAGCGTATCAAGAAGCCTACGGAGTATCAGAGTTAATCTTAGAACTGCCGCCAGAAACGACGGTAGCCCTAGTGCTAGATCAACTTATTAACGAGCATCCAGAACTGAATCAGTGGCGCAGCTTGACTCGTTTTGGCGTTAATTTCCAATTTGTTGAGCCAGATACTACCCTGCAAAATGGCGATGAAGTAGTGCTAATTCCACCCGTTAGTGGCGGCTAAATATGACTCGCCAGCGTTTATTTGGGCTAATAGTGGCACTGTTGCTGATTGTACTTTCCTGGTGGGGTGTGGTAAGCGCACGATCTGGGCTGGTTGTACAGGAGCTGGAACACAATAAAGTACCGATGCTGTACGTTGCACCCCAGGAAGGAGATAAGTTACCGGGTGTGCTTGTGGCGCATGGCTTCGCAGGTTCTAAGCAGCTAATGTTGGGCTATGCCCACGTTTTAGCACACGCAGGATACGCCGTGATGCTTTGGGATTTTGGCGGACATGGAGCGAATGCCTCACCATTTGAGTCACTCCAGCATGACCTCGATATTGCTTATAACGCCTTATTGGAGCAACCAAAGGTAGAAAAAGGGAGTTTAGCATTGCTGGGTCATTCTATGGGCAGTGGTGCGGTAATGTCAGCTAGTATTAGCAATCCGAATGACTTTGCTGCTACTGTTGCAGTCTCGCCCACAGGGGCGCAGGTAACGCGCTTTGCGCCGCGCAATCTTTTACTACAAGCGGGGAGTCGGGAAGGTAGTTTTATTGCCAATGCGGAGCGGCTTTTGGTAGCGGCGGGAGGAGAAAATAAGAATCTAGCTAGTGGGAAGGGGCGATCGCTTGAAATTATCCCTAATGCTGAACACATTACTATTCTGTTTCGTAATGCCAGCCACCAATCAGCGCTGCGATGGCTCGATGACACTTTCGCTAAATCTCACACTAGCAACTATGTTGACCGTCGGATGCTTTGGTATGGCTTGCACCTGCTAGCATGGCTGCTGCTCCTTGGTACAATTGCCCCTTTTGTGGCTGCGCCTGCGACTACATATAAGGTAATGCGTCCCTTAACAAGCTGGGGAGGTTTACTGATAGCTCCTTTTGTTGCAAGTGGTGTTTTAAACTTATTTAGTCGTGTAGGCGAAATTGAGAGTTTAGGCGGCTTAATGGTTGGCGGTGCTGTAGGAATTTGGTTTTTTGTAGCAGGCATAGTTTGGCTAAGTATTTTGTTTCACTTGCCAAATCCTACACTTCGAGCCGTGGGAATAGGAATAGCATTTTTTGGGCTACTTTGGGTTGCTTTCGGAGCGATCGCACAAGTAGTCTGGCTTCAGTGGTGGCTGATTCCTCCACGTCTTTTGCTTTGGCCGTTACTGTCGCTAGCTTGTTTGCCTTGGTTTGTAGCGTCAGGAGTGGCACAACAAAGCGCTGGTATAGGTAGACGGGTAGGATGGTGGTTAGGACAAAGTACGGCGCTAATAGTTGGTTTATATTTGGCGCTTTACTTGTTGCCTCAACTAAGCTTTATTTTCCTATTACTGCCTCTATTTCCACCGCTTATCGGAATTCTCTCATTTGCTGCCGCCCAGCTTAACGAAGTGTGGAGTTATGCGCTTGGAAGTGCGATGTTCTTTGGCTGGATGTTAGCTGCTGCTTTTCCCCTGGCAGGATAATTAGTGTATTTGATACGCAGCCATTGATCCCCCAACCCCCAATTCATCGGGGGCTATCATAGTTCTCCCCTTTTTAAGGGGGGCTAGGGGGGATCAAGATTCCGGCAACAAGAACGCGTAACTCCTACTGGATTTATTTTTCCAAATATAGAGCCGATTGGTACAACTCTTTTTCTTGATGAGTTTGCAATGTGCAATCAGATAGGGGGTAAGCTACACAAGTAACGGTGTATCCAGCCGCTAGTTCTGATGGACGGAGAAACTTTTGTTCACTTTGATCCACTTCACCACTTAGCAGCTTCGCTACACAAGCAGAACAATCGCCTTGTTTGCACCCAGATGGTAAGCGGATACCCGCTTCTTCAGCTATATCTAAGATGTACTGATCGTCTGGAACTGCAATTATGCGATCAAGAGCGATCGCTTGATTTATAAGTCGGACTTGATAAACTGCCATCTTCTGTAAGTTGACACGCAAGAGTGTTGAGCTTGCGCTACGCTAAAAATATTATCAGGACTTAGGCAAGTGTAGCGATCGCTCAATATTTCAGCTAGTGATTTTTGTACTACCGTACATTTACCCAATTTACTTGGTTATCCTAATAAATACAGCTAAAGTTCTCAGTGAAATTGCGCTTGGATATGAAACCGCGATCGCGCTAGATTCATCTTGTAATTTTTTGTAAAAAGACCAATTAAATTTATTTTGACAAATTAAGCTAGATTCAAGTTATCTATAACTATTTTAATTCCACTGTTAAATTATGTATTATATTTGAAATAAATCACTAACGACTAATTTACTTTAAAAATATTGTAATGAGTTGTAATTAATATTTTTTATGTATTTATTAAGCTTATACTATTACTAGGAAGCAATCTTTATAAAATATCAAAATTCTTAAAAATAATAGCGTATCATTATTATTTAAATTAATATTTAGTTTGAATTAAAAGTTTTTCTGAGGTAAAAATTTCAATGCTTAACACATACCAAAGGCAGTGTAAACTTGCTTTACAGGTTGGATTGGGAATAATCACTGCTGCGACACCTTTAGTAATAGCAACTCCAACATTAGCTGAATCAACTTTTTACGATGTCCAAGATCATTGGGCAAAATCATGTATTACACAATTGGCTTACGAAGGCATTATTAGTGGCTACCCAGATGGTAGTTTTCGACCGAGTTATTATATGAATCGCGCTGAGTTTGCAGCAATAATTGATAAGGCTTTCCCTAATTTAGTTCAAAATCGTAAATCAGTTGAATTTGGAGATGTTCCCGTATATTATTGGGCTTACAGCGTAATTAAACAAGCTTATCAAACTAAATTTTTATCTGGATATCCTGGTAAAGTTTTTAAACCAAGTAGATATATTCCTCGCTCTCAAGTATTAGTTTCTTTAGCTAGTGGGTTGAATTATTCTCCAACTAGGTCTACTACTGCAATTTTAAATGCTGAATTTGCAGATGCAAATACAATTCCTAATTACGCAAAAAAAGGAATAGCAGCAGCAACTGAAAAAGGCTTTGTTGTCAATTATCCTAATGTTAAATTTCTCAATCCTAATAAAAAGGCTACAAGAGCAGAAGTAGCAGCTTTCTTGTGTCAAGCTAGGGTTAGTTCTAGTGATGCTTCAGTAATTCCACCTCAATATATTGCAGGTAGTAATAGTTACTAATATTTATATTTTGTGCCGATGCTAATTTTACTATAAATATCGTCCGAAAATTAGTTGCAAGGCTAGTAGCTCAAGTTCATTTAAAAATATACTGAAATTATTTTTTATTTATTTAAAGATAGCTTGGTTATTAGTCTTGGCGTTAAACCACAGGCGAGGTAATAGTGCAAGTGTAAGATTTCAGTAATGTCATTGTTACTAATTGATGTGTCTGTAATTAATATAATTATCGCTCTGGTATTCACGTAGGAACTGTGAGTGACATACCATTATTTGATGGCTTTAGTTGTAATAAAAAAGGAACAGCTTTTTTTACCCACTTTTTAGTAGAAGTATAAGCAGCAGCTGATTCTCCAAAGCAAATATCTAGCATATCTGTGTGAATGATACCTGGATTAAGAGCGATCGCAGCTATACCAGCAGGTAATTCTTGCGCTAATGATTGAGTTAGTCCTTCAATTGCCCACTTTGAAGCACAATAAGGCGCAACATCAGGGGACGTGGAACGACCCCAACCTGAACTAAAGTTGACAATAATGCCACTTTTTTTGTCAATCATTGCCGGAACAAAGTGGCGGATAATATTAGCAACTCCTTTTATATTTACATCAATTAAATAAGAAAACTCTTCGCTAGGAACTTGCCAAAGTGGCGCGAGGTTGTTAATTACGCCTGCATTATTAATAATTAGATCGGGTGGCGAGTAGTTAGTAAGCAAATTCTCTGCCCATGCTTTAACCTGCTGTTCATTACTCACATCTACGGCTGTAAAATTATGAGGTGAGCCAAACTTCTGCTGTAGCTTTTGTACAGCTTCTGAGTTACGAGTACAGCCAAGCACAGTATGTCCTAGCTGAATAAATTGCTCAGACATGGCAAAACCCAAACCACGACTAGCGCCTGTAATTACAATTATCTTTGTCATTTTGACTTTTTACTCGTAATGGGAAAGGAATATAGTTTTTAATTTACTTAAATTCAATTAATCAATTTGTTCAACATAATTTCTTTCAAGTCCTTTTTTGACCCAATTTATACAATCGCTTTCAGATTTAAATAATTTGGGAGCAGCAATATTATTAAGCTGTTCAGGAGGATAATGGTCGTAAAAATATTTACCTCCTTGTTCATGGATAACAATCAAATTGTAGTAATAAGTATATCTATTTTTAAAATAGTCCAGTTTACTATTTATATCTGAATAAATTTCAAGATGTTGTTTTGCTAGCTCAATGATATTAAGAACGCTGTTTGAATATACTTGAGCAGAATTATCTACTTTGTGAAATTGACTTTTATGCCCTAAGTCAGATAATAATGTATAGGAGTATATATGAGCAACTTCAAGTTTTTCTAACAAAAAAGGAATAATTAGCTGTCCTCGATAGGAAACTGAGTTTTCGTAAAGAAATCGATGCGCTGAAATTTGATTTAACATATCTTTCTCAATAAATCATATCTTGCACCTTGCAATGCCACTGCTTTGAACTTAAGTTCAAGGCTAATAACTTAAGTCGTTTTAACGGACTATACAACACGCACTTTTGCAGCTAGTAGAGTTTATTCGACTTTAGCTGAAATGTGCGGAAATTTATCCCTTGGCAGACGTAGTGCAAGATAAGTGTTAAGGATTAAATAACTATTGTTCACTTGTAGGTAGACATTATATCGTCTTGAAATATACCAAAAGAAAATTAACACAAGTAGCATAAATATACTCAGTTGAGTTGCTAAATGATTTTATTCGCCTACGCTTTTACCACGCTTGGAATTTCTTTACTCGCCACTAATTTCAGGCAAATCAAATAAAACTGTAGTCATGTAATTTTCTGCCCAATCAGAACCAAAGGCTTTTTCCAGCACTCGACGAGTTTTGTCGTTTTGCTGCTGTTTGGTGCAGTAGTAGCGCTGACTGGCGATGTTTTCAGCTTGTTGTTGGGCTGATACAGGTTGAGATGCGATCGCGTTGGTACAGTGAATCTCTAAAAATGCCTGCACCCGTTCGAGAAACATCGCTTCTTCTGCTGGAGAACCGGGGCGAACAAAAATACAAAATTCTGAAAAAATATCTCCCCATTCTGGTAATTCACGAGGCGAACTAAAGTCAAGAGTTGGTAGTGCGTGGAGTGCAACTGTATACTCATCAGACAAAATGCGATCGCGGCTAAGGGGCGAAAGATCGGCGATCGCAGCACTAATCTGTCCTCTTCCTCCTACCAAGTCGCAACCAAACATCGGTAGGGCATATTCAGTACGCGGAAACATGACGCAATGCAAAATATCCAGCATACTTCCCACTTTTGCCAGTTCCAGATGTAGTTTACGGAACTGGGGTGTTTGATAACAGCGATTTTCAATTGTGAGTTTTTCGCCCTCTAGTCTTCCTTCTACATAGCCCAACTCGCTAGGCATTGGGTACGGTGAAAGATCAAGGTGGCGATGCCAAGTGCCTTCAATACAATCAGCCAATTGGCGAATTAAAGGATGTTGTTGCGATCGCACTGAGGTGCTAGAAGTAGTTGACATGAAGAAACCCTGCCGAGTGATTTTATATCTAGATTACAGCTAGCGGCGTTTCTTCTGGTGTTGCGATCGTGCCATTTGTGCCTAAGTAGCTTAAAAGTCCCTGTCTTGTAAAGTTATAAAACAGCTACTTGCTGAAAAAGATTTATAATCGGTAGCATAGAATACAGAATATATTTTTATTAAAGGCTGCTTAAAGCGGAATCAGCCAGCCTTGATTACCTGTTGCCTACTGGAAGGGAAAACTATGAAACTCAAGTCCTATAAATCAGATTTAGCAGTTCAACCTCAAACACAGAGTTTAGATTGGTCAATCAAGCCTTACATAAACCAGCCACAGCAGGCATTTAAGTCTGATAGTTGGGTAAAGCTTTCAGAACTTCCTAGCTCTTTCAGTTTTGACGAAGCGCTGCTAGTGTGTCAGATTTCAGAGGATGAGTGGATAGCTTGGATTCCAGATCATGGGGAAACAGTGCTAAATACTAGCCAATTTTGCCAAATTAGTTAGATAGACAAACGTTCGCGTCTGGATTTAATCGGGCAACTGCCAAAAATCAGTAACATCGTAGCCTAACTGGTCTAGCATTTGGCGCAACAGAGGTAAGCTAAGACCAATTACATTGGTATGGCAACCTGCAATTTTTTCAACGAATAAACCCCCGCGCCCTTCTAAGGCAAAGCAGCCAGCACAATTGAGGGGTTCACCAGTAGCAACATAAGCTTTAATGGCGCGATCGCTCATGGCAGCAAAGTAAACTCGTGTTACTTGACAGCGTACCAAAGTGCGGTCATGAAATACATCAATTAAGGCATGACCAGTATAGAGATCGCCGACTTGACCACTCATTTTATGCCAACGGGCGATCGCTTCGGCTGCATCAGCTGGTTTGCCATGAATTTCGCCATTTACTAACAAAACTGAATCACAACCTAATATCAAGCCTGATTCAAACTGGCTAGCAACTGTCTCAGCTTTGCGTTGGGCTAAAGTTTGTACTAGCGATTCTGGATCACTTAGCTGAATTTGGGACTCATCAAAATCACTGACACGAACTAATGGTTCAATTCCGGCGTTTTGTAACAGGCGGCGACGCGCTGGGGAAGCAGAGGCGAGGATAAAGGTAGGGATGCCCATGGTTATGAGAGGCGGAGCGGGGGAGCGGGGGAGCAGAGGAGCATTCTTAGCAGAGGAGCAGGGGAGAGAATAGTATTATTTGTATTCTCTAAGCTCTAACCCCTGTTTAATCGACTGAGAAAGAATTAACAACTCGTTCAAACATTTTCTGTCCTTTAGTCCAACGCTTTTCGGGGAGAGAGGCGTTGAATGTGAAAAGTTTGCCTTTGTTGACAGCGACACTTGCTAGATTATGCCGTTTTTGCTGATTGGGGAGTTTAACAACATACTCTAGAAGGTAGTAAGTTTTGGCGTTTTTTTCTCTTGCTTCAGCGTTGACTAATTCTGCTTCGCGATTTGAGCCAGGAGGAGCGATCGCATTTTTTCCTAGTTTATACCCCACTTCGCCAGGTGTCCCCAATTCACTCAGGGTTTTTCCTTCCGGTACTGGGCTAACTACGACTGACACATTCTCGCTTGTCTCGATCAAATCATGAAATACTACATCGGTAGGACCGCTTGACACTTTAACTGGTAGCCAGCCGTTAGGATACAAGAATTGATAGCCATCAATACTGTCTACATAGCTTTTCAATCCAGAGGTAGCTGAAACACAGCCTGTCAAGCTCAAAACCACTAACAGGATCGCTACAATTTGTTTCAACATTTTTAATATCTCCTCTAGACAGCACACTCCGATTGTCTCATTTTGAGTTACACGCTTTGATGAATGTAGTTTGCTATTCCTGATCTAGAAAATTAAATATTTTACAAAGGAAAAACTAATGTTAATAACTACAGAACTACGCTGGTTTAAGCCGGGTACGTTACCAAAAGAGATTTCGCAATGGTTTCAGCAAGATCACCTTGGTGATTTAGCGCCACCCGAAGAACGTGAAGATGTTTATCTCTACACGCCCAGATGTGAATATATGGGGATTAAACTTCGCCAAGGGCGGCTGGAAATTAAATGGCGTAAGGCAGAATTAGGCAACTTGCGGTTTGGAGATCAAGTAGAGGGTAAAGTAGAAAAATGGGGGAAGTGGCTATGTGAAGATCCCACACAACAAAGCTTTCAGACGCAAGACGTTGTGGGCAAACCGTGGGTAAGTGTTAAAAAAAAGCGATCGCAGCGTAAATACCAAGTAATTTCTGGTGAATCAATTGTAGCTGTGTCAGTCAATCAATCAATTGATCAAGGTTGTAATGTTGAAATAACTCAATTAAGTGTTAACGGCAATGATTGGTGGAGTTTTGCTTTTGAAGCCTTTGGCGAAGATGATTATTTAATGAATAATCTTAAAGCTGTAGCCAGTGATGTGTTTAAGAATTATCAAGGCTTTCAGTTGCAAACTCAAGATTCTTTTGCATATCCTAGTTGGTTATCTATGGTTATTGAGTAAAATTACCTGGGTTCAGCGATTTTAGAATTACTCCACGCCACTTGATGATACTTGCAACTTTTGAGCCGTTCGCAGAATCTGTCCTGCCAAAATTGCCGCACCGAAGCCATTGTCAATATTCACTACACCCACACCAGCTGCACAAGAGTTAAGCATTGTCAAGAGTGGTGCTAAACCTCCAAAGCTTGCACCGTAGCCGATGCTGGTAGGGACTGCAATTACCGGACAATCTGCTATACCTGCAACAACACTGGGTAAAGCGCCTTCCATCCCCGCTACAACAATCAGCACAGATGCTGAATCAATTACATGGCGATTACTCAACAAGCGATGAATACCAGCAACGCCGACATCCCATAGGCGCTGTACTTGAAAGCCACATAGTTGAGCTGTAACGGCTGCTTCTTCTGCTACTGGTAAATCTGCTGTACCAGCTGAAAGAATACCAATAATGCCGGAATACTGGGGTTCAGAAAATTGATTTTCTTCTCGCCTCTCGTCTTGTAATGTACATATTCGAGCATTTGGGTAGTAGTGTAAATCAGCAACCTTTTCTTGCAACTGAGCGTAAACACTTGGTTCAATCCGTGTTGCCATTACAACAGAATTGTGCTGTCGCATCGCTTCCATAATCTGAGCAATTTGTTCAGGTGTCTTATCCTGTCCCCAGATAACTTCTGGAAATCCAGTTCTCAGTTTACGGTGATGATCGATTCGGGCAAAATCGCCTACAGGTTCATAGGCAAAGTGTTTGAGTTTTTCTAAGGCGACATCTGGGTTAACTTCGCCAGCGGCAACGGATTGAAGTAAGGATTTTAGAGCTTCGGGTTGAGTCACTTGTAGGTGCAGGGGAGATAATTTTTATTTTCTAGCCTATTAGCTTCTTGTCCTTAGCCTTTATTCTGCCACTTTGAGTTCATACTTATTCCACTGTGTTCCTCCCAGCGAACCGAGAGCAGAGTATTTTACTCCTTGAATGCGATCGCGCACTGCTACTAAAGAAAGGGGAGTAACTAAGTGAATGAATGGTAAATATTCTTGTGTCAAGCGTTGCGTTTGGGCGTAAATCTCCTTGCGTTTCACTTCGTCTAACTCCTGCGAACCTTGAATATATAAACGGCTAATTTCTGCTTCCCAAGGAGCTATTTCTTGTCCACTTAAAGGTTCTTGTCCCTCTAGTGGTTTCTGATTAAACGAGTGTAATCCACCATCAGTTAACCAAACATTTGCTCCGTCATGCGGCTCAACTCCACCAGTAAATCCCAAGAGATGACATTCCCAATCCAGGGAATTAGAAAGCTTATCTGTAAGCGTGTTGAAAGAAATCGGGTTGTAATCAACTTGAATACCAATTTTACTTAAATCTTGTTTAATCTGCGCTCCCATTGCCACACGAGTTTTATTTTCAGTATTGGTAATTAGAGAAAAGCGCACACGATTACCTTCAGCATCTAGTAATTGATTTTTTGAATTATATGTAAATCCTGCTTTTAAAAGTAATTCCTTTGCTGTGTTTAAATTGTAATCGTATACCTTTAAGCCTTGTTCTGGAGAAAGATAAAAAGGACTTTGAATATCAATTGGTGAATTTTGGACAGTTCCCAAACCTCTGAAAATATTATTCAGCATTGTTTGACGATCAATTGCATAAGCGATCGCCTGTCTAAAAGCAAGCGTATTAAACCAACGAGATTTAATTGAATTAACAACAGGTTGACCGTTTTTTCTGCGACCTTTATTGAGATTAAATGAAATAAAAACTTTTTGAAATCTCGGCCCACCATTATAAATAGTGAACTTTCCCCGCTTTTCTTCACGCTTGAGTAAAGAAAAGTTTTCTGGTGATATTTCAACAACATCCAAACCTCTAGAACGAAATTGAAGTATAGATGTATCAGTTGATTCAACAATTTGCCAGACTATACGCTCAACGTAAGGTAGATTATTACCTTGATTATCTTTGCGCCAATAGTAAGGGTTACGCCGGAATACTACGCGCTGAGTGGGAGTATAACTTTCTATTTTATAAGGACCATTAACAATTATTTTGGCAGGAGCGGTATCGGTTCCCCAAGTAGAAAGAAACTGAGGTTGTCCCTTCTCAGCTTTAGATATTAAAGAGTCTTGTAAAGCGTGTTTTGGCAAAATTCCAACTGAATTTGTTGACGGCCCTGTAGTAGTGCTAAGAAAGGGTGCGAAAGGTTCGGGTAAAATAAATTCAACTGCGCGATCGCTTAATTTGCGTAACTTTGGGAAAGTGCCACTTTGTCCAATTTTAAGAAAGTCTTTCCAATCAGTAGGAATTTGTTTGTTGAAAATAATATCTTCATAAGTGAAAATTACATCATCTGCTGTAAGTGGTTCGCCATCTGACCATTTTAAATCTTCTCGTAGAGTGAAAACAATCCGCTTTTTATCCTCAGATATTTTCCATGATTGAGCTAATGCTGGTTCAATTTTTGCCGTAACACCGTTGAGAGTAGTTAGTCCCTCAGTTGTAAATAGAAACACATGAGGAAACTCTTGATTAAAGGCGTAATTAAATGTCTTTGGATCGCTGATCGTGTTAGTAACCCATTGTGATACTTGCGCCGCATCGCCTTTAAATGCTGTTGGATCACAGCTAGTCAAGGTAAATTGACAAGTAAGTATTATTAATATCAATAGCACTGACCAACGACCTAGACGTGAGAAGACAGCAGAAATCATCGGAGTATAACTGAGCTTTTTTGGATCATAAACCCAGTGTTCCAAGTCTTACCGTTACCAGCTACAAATACTTATTTACCTTATTTTACGTTGCATCGGAATTTAATAATCTGAGGCTAGACATTGACTGAATTTTTTGGTATGCTTACTTCATAATAGAAGTATAAGCAAAATTTTTATTAGCGCACAGATTCCCATTATTCAATAATACCATGCTAGCGGTGGGTAACTGCAAGCAAGATATAACACTTTGTTATATCTTGCTTGCAGTTACCCAAATTCTTGCAGTTGGAGGGTGGGCATTGCTACAAAATATTATTCTGCTGCAACTTTAATTTCATATAAATTCCAGAGTGCGCCGCCGTAGGCAGAATATTTTACACCTTGTACGCGATCGCGTACAGCCGTGAGTGAAAGTGGCGTAAACAGGTGAATATAAGGCAAGTATTCCTGTGCAATTTGCTGTGTTTTAGCATAAATAGCCTTACGCTTGGTTTCGTCTAACTCCTGTGCTCCCTCAATGTAGAGGCGACCGATTTCTGCTTCCCAAGGAGCCACCTCTCTTCCTTGTATTGGTGGTTGTCCTGCTGTGGGTTTTTGGTTAAACGGGTGAAATTCACCGTCAGGCGACCAGAAATTAGCACTACCGTTAGGGTCAATACCGCCGCCACTTGTGGCCCCGAAAACAGCTTCCCAATCAAAGGAGTTACCTAGCTTGTCTACAAGTACGCCAAAGTCAATCGGCTGAAAATCAACTTGAATGCCAATTTTAGCCATATCTTGCTTAAATTGCGAACCTACCGCATCACCAAGTTTGCTACCAGCAGACGACATCAACGAGAAGCGGACTAAATTACCATCAGCATCTAGTAACTGTTTTTTGTTGTTGTATTTAAATCCTGCTCCTAGTAGTAATTCCTTAGCCTTTTGGGGATTGTAATCATAAACTTTTAAGCCTTTTTCGGGCGAAAGGTAATAAGGGCTTCCTTCCCAAATTGATGAGTTTTGCAGTTCACCTAGGCCCCGCAGGATGTTGTTAATCATTCTAGGGCGATCAATGGCGTAGGCTACTGCTTGTCTAAAAGCAACTGTATTGAACCAGCGCGACTTAATCGGATCAACCAAGGGACGACCGTTTCTGCTACCTTTATTCTGGTTGAAGCCAATATAAATTGAGCCAGGGTCTGGCCCACCGTTGTAAATATTAAATTTTCCTCGCTCTTCTTCATGCTTGAGGAGGCTAAAACTAGCAGCACCAATTTCGACGAGATCCAAATCTTGAGAGCGAAATTGCATTAATGCTGTATCGCGGTTATCGACAATTTGCCATATCAGGCGCTGAATGTAGGGTTGAGGATTACCTTGAGTATCCCGCCGCCAGTAATAAGGGTTACGCCGAAAAGTTACTCGTTCATTCGGTCTGTAGCTTTCAAGCTTGTAGGGGCCATTGCTAATAATTTTGTCGGGAGCTGTATCTGTTCCCCAAGCGGATAGAAACTGTAGCTTTCCAGAGCGGTCTTTAGTAGTTACTGATTTACGTAGGGCGTGTTCTGGTAAGATTGCCACTCCGCCAGCAGTTCTGAGAAAGGGTGCGAAGGGTTCTGGGGCAGTAAATTCTATGCGACGATCATCTAGTTTCTTCAGTTTTGGTAGAGCACGACTCTTACCAATTCTCATAACGTCTCTGATGCTGGTAGGAATGCCCTCGTTGAAGTAAACGTCGTTGAAGGTAAAAAGGATATCCTCTACTGTTAGCGGCTGTCCATCAGACCATTTTAGCCCTTTTCGTAGGGTAAAGACAATTCGCTGCTTTTCTTCTTGCCAAGATTCAGCCAAGCTTGGTTCAAGTTCCCCCACTCCATTTTCAGTCAGTAATCCCTCGTAAATCGGACCAAAAATATTGGGCGATTCATTGCTCAAGACATAGTTAAATGTTTTTGGATCAGCAGGAATAGAGGATACGAGTTGCGGTAGTTGAGCGGCTTCAGATTTAAATTCAGTTGGGTTGCAGCTAGTAAGAGTGATCGCACTCGTCAACGCCAGTACAACTGCTAACCATTTACGCCAAATAGAAGGAAATATAGGGGAGAAGTTCATATTAGAAACAAAAGGCAATTAAATTATTTTCCAACAAGTAAGACAACAGCATAAGCAGCAATACCTTCTTCGCGTCCTACAGGGCCTAATTTTTCGTTCGTGGTGGCTTTAATGCCAATTTGGTCGGGTTGTACTTGCAATACCCTTGAAATGCGATCGCGCATTGCTGCAATATGCGGCTTCAATTTCGGACGTTCTGCCACTACTACCGAGTCAATATTCCCTATCTGCCAACCTTGCTCTTGAATTAATTGACTTACTTTACTTAATAGCATCAAACTATCTGCACCAGCCCATTGCGGATCTGTCGGCGGAAAATAATGTCCAATATCTCCTAACGATAGCGCCCCTAACATTGCATCCATAATTGCGTGAGTTAACACATCAGCGTCACTATGTCCTAGTAACCCTAATTCATGGGGAATTTCTACTCCTCCCAAGATGAGGCGACGACCAGCACTAAGTTGGTGTATATCGTAGCCATTACCAATTCGTATGTTCATATAACTTATAAAATATGGATTGGGGAGTCAATGTCTGCCAAAACTTCTAGGTTGAGCCGGGGAAAGAGAAACAATGACATTTTGAAGTTACAAGATATTTGCACCTTAATCATAAAGTTTAGGGTTAATAGCGATGTCTCCCATGAATCATCATCTCTAGGCAATTTGCATTAGGTTAGTGTATTAAGTCAACAGTTCATCTGATGTCAGGCTTTCTGTTTGTGATTGGGGAGTCCAAAGCAGTTCAAAAACAGTTAGATATTCAGGCGGAGTAGCTGCAATTCGCTCCAACGCTTGCTTCAATTCGTGAGTCGAGTAGACATTTCCAAATAGGGGGCGATCGTTTTCTGTGCCAACTAGCAATGTCACTACGATATACGACCCAGGCTCGTTATCCTGCTTAAAATTATCTTGAATTCGGCGGATACCATTAACGTTTGTGAGAGTTTCAGCACTAAATTTAGTGCGTTCTTGAATCGAAAGTTGATTAAAAATTGCTTGCGCTTGTTCTCGGCTGCGGACAGTTTTGGAACTAGCCGATACGTGCGTCCAGTTTTCTTCTGTTCGCAAGAGCGCCAAAGCTGCTTCTTGTAATAATTGTGCCAATCCTGCTGGAGTTTCAGTATCAGTATGAAGGCTATATTCTGACAGTTGGGTCTGAATTGTACGCGCAGTAGCCAGCAATCCTACCTGGATTTTGCTGACACTTTCTAATAGACCTCTTGCATGAATCAGGAGGCAAGGGAGAGTTCATAGTTAAGCAGTCCAGCAATGAGGTTAAATCTTAAGCAAAACCGCTTGCGGCGATTACGATAGCGTTCGGACAAGATTCGAAAAATTTTCAACCTTCGATTCACATGCTCTGCCACAATACGCCAAGAAGCTAACAATTGATTGTATTGGCGATGTGCTACAGGTAGATCGGCGTTATGAGGTTTTTTGGTAGGTGTGCAACTGAGAGTGTGCAGTTTGATAATGCCCTGATAGCCTTTATCAGCTAAACAAATTTGTGACTGTGCAAAGGTGACTTGACTGGTCTTGAATAGGAGAAAATCATGCGTGCGGCCCGTTCCATAGGCTTTACTAATAATCTGTCCAGTTCTTTGATCAACTACAACTTGGGCTTTGAGAGTATGGCGTTTTTTCTTACCACTATAATAGTAGCGACGTTGTTTTTTTTGGGGCGTTCAATCGGAGTTTCGGTCACATCCACTGCAACTATTTTCCACTCGTCGGCGCTTTGATATAATTGTTTCTTTCCGGGTAGCCTGAACGCCCTAGAGCGGATTAACAACTGCTCTACCGGGACTCACAATTCGGCAAACTGTAGATTCATGGATGCTCCAACTTCTACCAATATGGAAGTACGTTCTGTACTCCCGCCAATATTCTAGAGTGATGAGCAGTTGGTCTTCTACACTTAATTTTGGCTGCCCGCCCCTTTTTCCAGTGCGTTCCAAATCTGGTTGTAGCACCCCGACCATTCGAGTAAAGGTTTCAAGATGAACTCCACAAAGGCGTTTAAATTCTTTATGGTTAAGATTTTTTAACTGTTCGTAGGTCATAGCATTCCTCCCTATCACCTAGTTGTGTCATCTTTTTCCTATTCATGCAAGAGACATCATGAGCGATTGCTCACAACCGAGGATGAAAATGCTAGCGTCAATTCTATGACTGGTTTTGAGGTCGAATTGGAACTAGTGCCCATCAGCCTGAGCAAGAGACTGACCCCGCCC
>JAHHHE010000054.1 GCA_019359535.1 Gloeocapsa sp. UFS-A4-WI-NPMV-4B04 | reverse complement strand
CTTGAGGCTTTTTTCCAAATACTCTGCTGTCTCGGTTATCTCCAGTTTTAGTCGTCTTGCCATTGGGGGTAGCTCCCTTGCTGTTCTCCCCCCTATTCTGCTCCTTTTCATTTCACATTGGTATTAGTTGACGGAACCAAATAAACCTTGCCATTGAGTGGCACAAAGGGCAGGCAATTTTTAGTGTCTCTACAAAGAAAGCAGCATCTGGTAGCCGTAAACTGTTTATGCTTGTAATAGCTGCAAATTCTAGGTGTTGGCTTTTCAAAGACAAACGACATATTTAATTTCTAAGTTGAGTTTTTGCTTGTTCTAGGGCAATTTCTTTAACTGCCTAGAAAAAAATTCACATTTGTGGGGAAAATAATCATTGAAACCAGTAAATTCCCTAGAAAGCAAAAGCTTTTCTTTTGTCCCCAATTAGGGCTAATGTACTATTGACCAAAATCCCGCTAATGTAAGATTGTCAAGTAGGGAGTCCATTTTCTGATGGCTGAAGCAACTTTTGACCGCCATTAGAGCGGATAATGATCCACAAACAGGCAAAAACTTTTTTTCTTGATGTTTACTCCTGAATTAACAAAAAGTCCTCCCAGGACAGAAATAGGGCAAATGAGCCGCATTCTGCTAGTAGAAGATGAAGATTTAATTCGAGATATGCTCGTGCTGTCGTTGGAGGCAGAAGGTTATACAATCGCCACGGCCACTGATGGACGAACAGCTTTAACTCTGCTTCAAAACGCTGAAACCGCGTTGGGTGAGTTTCCCTTTGACTTGGTAATTCTTGACTTGATGCTGCCTCAAATCAATGGTTTGGATATCTGCCGCTTGCTGCGTCATCAAGGAAACCCAGTACCGATTCTGATCCTCAGCGCCAAAGGAAGTGAAACCGATCGCGTTTTAGGATTGGAAGTGGGAGCCGATGACTATATTACCAAACCTTTCAGTATGCGGGAGCTAGTTGCCCGTTGCCGTGCTTTGTTGCGTCGTCAACGCTTCAGCAGTTTGCCGCAGCTTGCGATGTTACAGTTTAAGGAAGTGATCCTCTATCCCCAAGAGTGCCGCGTTATGGTGCGAGGGGAGGAAGTTAACCTGTCGCCAAAAGAGTTTCGCTTGCTAGAGCTATTTATAAATCATCCCCGCCGAGTTTGGTCACGGGAACACTTACTCGATCAAGTTTGGGGTGCAGATTTTATGGGAGATAGCAAAACTGTTGACGTTCACATCCGTTGGTTGAGGGAAAAATTAGAGCTAGACCCCAGCCACCCACAATACATTATCACTGTACGTGGTTTTGGTTATCGGTTTGGCTAGCAAGATTGTCAAGCGCCCAGAGGACGCAGTGAGTAGTAGAGAAAAAATGGAACTAGCGAAAGAGTGACTAGTAAATAAGCCAGATCTGGTTTGCTCTACATTTGCCTTGCCTATAAGTACCACAGCCGCCTCCCTCACTTTTCACTACTCATTACTCACTCTCTTTATAGATAAGCTAAAATCTGTTCGCTGAAAGCTTAAAAAGGATGAACCTGATTCCATTTTTACTCGGCTTGATGATCGGAATTGGATTTTGGCTTTGGCAACATAACCAACTTCAACGTAAACTACGGCATTTACTCCGCACATCTCAAACCGACTCCTCGGAAGTCTCACTACCTATTATTCCTCTCCTGCGGCGAGAAGTTGCTCTCCAACAGCATTACAAACAAGAACTACAGGAGCAACTGCAAACATACGAAAACTTGCTGAGTGTTGCGCCCATAGGCTACTTACAGGTAGATGAAGAAAATCAGTTGCTGTGGTGCAACGAGCAAGCACGGACAGTTCTAGGTCTTCAAAAATGGGAACCAGGACAAGTGCGCTTGCTACTAGAATTAGTCCGCTCGTATGAACTTGATCAGTTGATCGAGCAAACGAGGGAGCGACAGCAGCCATTAACGCGAGAGTGGGTGTTTCACCCGCCTTGTGCAGATGCAGCCGCAATGGTTGGTGTGCAATCGATCTCTTTGCAAGCGTCTAGCTGGTCTTTACCACACGGGCAAGTAGGTGTATTTATAGAAAATCGGCAACCTTTTGTTGATCTTTCTCAAAGCCGCGATCGCACTGTTTCCGATCTAGCTCATGAACTGAGAACGCCGCTAACCTCAATTCGGTTAGTAGCAGAAACTTTGCAGGATCAGTTAGAAGATCCAATGCGTCGTTGGGTTGACCGCCTTATACCTGAAGTTGATCGACTGATTAACCTGGTGCAAACCTGGTTGGAACTTAGCCAGCTAGAAGTGAACCCCAGTAAACAACTCAAGCGCCAAAGAGTTGAAGTGCGATCGCTAATATATTCAGTCTGGCAGACTTTAGAGCCAATGGCTATGCAAAAGCAACTGAGTCTTACTTACTCAGAACCTGAACCTGTATGGCTGAATGCAGATCAATTCCGCCTGCACCGAGTATTTCTCAATGTACTCGACAATAGTATTAAATACAGCCGAATACAAGGAACTATCCGCGTCAGCGTTCATTTGCTAACTGCAACAGAAGCTAGCAGCAACCAAGTTCAAATTAATATTATTGACTCTGGTTCTGGTTTTCCTAGCTCAGATTTACCGCACGTTTTTGAGCGACTTTATCGGGGAGATTCAGCACGAACCCGCCAAACAGCATCTTTGAGCAATTCGCCATCGCCTGTAAGTACAGGTAGCGGTTTGGGTTTAGCGATCGTCCAGCAAATTATTCTGGCTCACGGTGGTTCAGTTAAAGCCATGAATCATCCCGATACTGGCGGCGCGTGGATACAAATTGAATTACCTGACACAATGGCAAATTTTAGCCATTCAGATTATAACTAAGATATAACTGCTTTAGTTATCCTAATATTGTTTAAACAAAAAATAAAATTTTTGTTTACGTTAGAAACTGGCATTTTTAAAACCAAGTATTAATAATAGTTTGTATTATTCAATACCCAAAGCTTAAACATAAACTCATGCTACCGCTAGATGTTAAGTAAAACGTTAGTAATTACACTACTTTATAAGTTAAACATTAGATTTCTTATCAAAGTTAGTTTCGATTTATTCAAAACAATTTATTTAGAAGCGAAGTGTGAATCTAGCTGTATCCAATTCCAATTCTGAACGTCCCCATTTTGAACGCCGACTGAGACGTTTAGAACAGGATATATTACGCATGGGAGCCTTAGTAGAACAATCGTTTCGTCTAAGTCACCAATCATTATTCGCTCGTGACTTAATAGCTGTTGCTCAAATTTCTTCTCTAGAAAAAAAAATTGACTATTTCTATCGGCACATTGAGTTGGAATGTGCGGCTTTAATAACTTTGGAAGCTCCGGTAGCTAAGGACTTACGCTTGTTAAGTGCCTTTATGCAGCTGGTACGAGATTTAGAACGCATTGGCGATTATGCCGAAGATTTAGCTGAGATTGCGGTTAAAATCTTTCCTTATCCACCTCATAAGTGTCTACCAGAAATTGAGCTTATGTCTCATCATGCCCAAGCAATGCTAGCAGCAAGTTTAGTCGCATTGGCAGATTTGGATGCTGTCGCTGGACGCGCTGTAAAGCGCCTAGATGATACTGTAGACACTGCCTACAAAACTCTTTACCAAACCCTTGCTACAGAACGCGATATTAAAGGAGTCGTAGAACCGATTATTTTACTAGCGTTGGTTATTCGTCATCTAGAGCGCATGGCCGATCATGCCACTAACATCGGTCAAAGAGTAGCTTATATTGTTACAGGTCAACGCTCTTAACTTTGAAAATGGGCGATCACTCAAAAAATTAAATAAAGATTTAACCAACGTCTAATTCTAAAAAAATAATATAAACTATCTCCACAACAAAACACTAAAAACACTGTGTTCACTTGTTCTCAAGTAAGTTGCAAATTGTTAATACGTAACTTCATCTTGATTTTTAATCAAAGTCTTACCTGTTCTTAAACTTACAGTTTTAGGATACAGGTATGCACTTGTTGATACGGCAAGACACATTACTTTATTGAGGTTGTGGGTTAGCAAAAAAATTGCTCAAGTACCAGCGCCGAAAGTTATTTGTTTCTAGTAGTGCAAATGCGATCGCTTCTGTTGGACTAACGTTCAATGCTTAATTTTTTCTTTTTCTAAAAAGTTTTGGTATGGTTAATTAACTTAGCAGCAAAAACATTTTCTTTTGTTGGCTCTGGAAAATTGCTTTTGATTGCGTCAACGCTCTGAAACTACATTCAGACTCATTAACAAATACGCTAGGAAGTGGTTTTATTTATGACGATTTCTACTTTGACTTCAGCTAAACAGTCTCTGCTAACCCAACGACTGTTTACCCGTCGTGAGCTAATTCCACTTCAGCAAGATATTTTGTGGCGAATTGAGCGCGGAACTGTTCGCACTACTACTTGGAGCGAGCAAGGCACACTGATTACTTTAGGATACTGGGGAACAGGCGATATTGTGGGCTATCCCTTATCTCGAATTAATCCTTACCAAATCGAATGCTTAACCAGCGTAGAAATGGGTATTTTACCGTCTGAGTTATGGCATCAGCAGGTAGACGCTATGTTGCGACATATACAACAGTCTGAAGAAATCCTCAGTATTGTCCAACGAAAACCAGTTTCTCTCAGGTTATGGCAATTTCTAATTTGGTTAGATAAAAAATTTGGACGTGATGTTAACCAAGGACGTTTGCTCGATTTAAGCATCACTCACCAGGAACTGTCAGAAGTTCTGAATACAACACGAGTATCAGTAACACGAATACTACAGCAGTTTGAAAAAGAAAATAGATTATTAAGGCACGAACGGCGTTTGATTCTTCGTTTGCCAACCTCTGCTTAGGTGCTGAATTGCCAAAAATCGGCAGAATTACGGTTGCAGTGTTAATACACTTAACTTATATAATATTAGACATGAAGATCGAGGTGTTCTTCAGTGCGGACTAAAAACGCACCTTGCGAGTGAGTGTTAAATATCGGTGTGAGTGAAAATAAAATCATGTCAAAAATCTTCTGGAATACTCTAAAACTGAGTCCAGTTATTCTAGGTGCAACTTTGCTTTTGGCTAACCGTACAACAGCCGCAGAAGCAACGGTAGTAGATGTAGTACCAACTAATAATCTGCAAGCGCTAGACAACAAAAATACCCCAGAAATTAAAATTGAATCTAGCACATTTCAACTTGCCCAAAAGCCAGTTGAAACCACAATAAATCAACCAAGCCAAAATACCCAAGCGCCAAATACGCTAGCTCAAGTAACTCCGGTTTCTCAGCTATCTAACCAAGCACCAAATGCCCTAGCTCAAGTAACTTCTGTATCACAACTGTCAGACGTACAGCCTACAGATTGGGCATTCCAAGCGTTGCAGTCCCTCGTTGAACGCTACGGGTGTATTGCAGGTTATCCCGATGGCACGTATCGCGGTAATCGGGCTTTGACTCGCTACGAATTTGCTGCTGGTGTGAATGCCTGTTTAGACCGGGTAAATGAGTTGATTGCAACAGCAACAGCTGACCTGGTGAGAAGAGAAGATTTAGCAACATTGCAGCGCTTACAAGAAGAATTTTCAGCTGAACTTGCCACGCTGCGCGGTCGAGTAGATTCTCTAGAAGCCCAAACTGCTGAACTAGAAGCAAATCAGTTCTCCACCACAACCAAGCTGAATGGTGAAGTAATCTTTGCCTTGGCTGATGTCTTTAGTGATGAAGCTGCTGGTGGTGGCGACTTAGAAGTTAATACTATCCTTGCCGATCGCGCTCGGTTGAACTTTGACACTAGTTTCACAGGCAGAGATCGTTTAAGAACTCGTCTGCAAGCTCGTAACATCACTCCATTTGGCACGGCTAATACGGGTACTAACATGACCCGTTTGGGCTTTGACGGCAATGAAGGCAACGACGTTATCATTGATGACTTTTACTATCGTTTCCCAGTTGGGAACGCGATCCTTGCCCAAGTTGACTTTTCTAATACTGAGTTCAACGACAACGTATACACATTCAACCCCGCCTTGGAGAGCAGTGGTCGTGGCGCTATCTCTCGCTTTGGACGCTTCAACCCGATCTATCGCCAAGGTGACGAAGGTGCAGGCTTAACTTTGACTTTCAACCCCGAAGGAACAATAGGTTTATCTGTAGGTTATCTTGCTCCTACAGCTAATAATCCCGCCGAAGGTTTCGGGCTTGCCGATGGCGCATACTCAGCCTTGGGTCAGTTATCTTTCCGACCTAGTGACTCATTCCAACTAGGTTTGACCTACGCGCACTCTTACGAAAATCAAGAAAGTGTTGTTGATATGTTTGGTGGTACAGGGAGTGTCCTTGCGAGTCAACCGTTCGGTAATTTTGCTACTAGCTCAAACCACTACGGTGTACAAGCAAGCTTACGCGCCAGCAATGCTTTCACAATTTCTGGTTGGGCAGGTTTTTCCAACGCCATAGCTGAAGCAGGACCAAATAGAGGCGCTGAAGCAGAGATGTTCAACTGGGCAGCAACCCTAGCTCTCCAAGACTTTGGTGGAGAAGGTAATATGTTCGGTGTAATCTTTGGTCAACCACCTAAAGTGACTGACAGCGATCTTGTTGAAGACGAAGATACCTCTTATCATCTAGAGGCACTTTACCGCCTGCAACTCACTGACAATATTGCCATTACACCTGGCGTATTGGTGATCTTCAACCCAGAACACAATAGCGATAACGAAAATATCTACGTCGGCACAGTCCGTACAACTTTCACGTTCTAGACTTCTACTTGCTAGTTGAGAATATAGACCTCAGCATTGATTAAGTTGTCACTATTGCAAGCGGTTTGCCCAGTTTAAATCTAGGCAAGCCGCTTCATTTTTATATCTAAATAGTGTAAATTTAAAATTAGCAGAAGTAATCAACAGCGCAAGCTTAACCTTTTGATTACTAAATAATTACTAATTCTTAAACTTATAGTCGTAGGATAAGGTAGTCAATTCGTGACAAGTTGGAATTAAAGATTGCTATGTTTGCTCAACTACGCTCTGCGCGACGAGCTTTGTTTCTACCCTTAGTAGCCGTTTCATTTAGTATCGCTTCCTGTCAACCACAGACTTCTCAAGCTCCTACAGGAACAGAAGTTGGTGGTTCTAGCGCGTCTCCTGTCGCTGCTGGTGGTAACAACGGTGCAAATGTCTCCCTTACTGGTGCTGGTGCTACTTTTCCGGCTCCCTTATATCAACGTTGGTTTTCAGAGTACAACAAGCAACATCCCAATATTCGAGTTAGCTATCAATCAGTTGGTAGTGGTGCTGGAGTAGAACAGTTCACTCAAGGAACAGTGGACTTTGCAGCCAGTGATACAGGTATGAAGAAAGAAGAAATTGCCAAAGTCTCAAAGGGTGCAATTTTGTTACCCATGACTGCTGGCAGTATAGTTTTGGCTTATAACCTGCCTAATGTACAAAATAGTATAAAACTACCGCGAACTGTTTATTCTGATATATTTTTGGGCAAAATCAAAAATTGGAATGATGCCAAAATTGCGGCAGCTAATTCAGGAATAACTTTACCAAATACACCAATTACAGTTATACATCGTTCTGATGGTAGCGGCACTACAGGCGTTTTTACAAAGCACTTGAGCGCTATTAGTCCAGAATGGAAAAGTAAAGTCGGGGATGGTAAGACTGTAGATTGGCCTGTAGGTGTTGGTGCAAAGGGTAATGAAGGCGTTACCGCCCAGATTCAACAAACTCAAGGAGCAATCGGCTATACCGAGTATGGCTATGCCAATCAGAATAATTTGGCTATGGCTACCCTGGAAAATAAAGCTGGAAACTTTGTTGCACCAACTCCAGAGTCAGCTTCTAAAGCTTTGGCTGCAATAGAATTACCTGCTGACTTGCAAGCGTCTAACAGTGATCCAACAGGTGCTGATTCTTACCCAATTGTCACCTATACTTGGCTGATGGCTTACAGGAATTATGACGATCCTAACAAAGCTCAAGCGATGAAGGATGTTATTGAATACGGCTTGACTGATGGTCAGAAATTGAGTCAAGAGTTGGGATACGTACCCTTACCTCAAGAAGTGGTGACTAAAGTACAAGCTGCTGCAAATCAAATTCAGTCGTAGCTACTTTCCTTAGAATTAGCATAACTTGAGGTGTAGGGGTGAGCTTTGAAATACCCCTACACTTTACTGCATTTATAAATCCTCATTAGGATTAGGCTCGTTGGCTGATAACTCGGAAGGAGGGCGATCGCTACTCCATGCCCACCAAACACAACCACAATGGCATTGGTAAAACTCCTGCCATTTTCGCCGATAATTATCTGTCATTACAGGCGATCGTCGATTAATCCAAACTTGTTCAGCTTCCCGACTGCTAGAACGACAGCTAGGACAGCAAAATTGGTGGGCGTGAATCGCCTTAGTAGTCCATGCGGGAGAAATTGGAGCAAAAGCATCCATGCCGAAAAATTCCTTGTTTCAACTGCCCATTATTATCTCTTCACAGCTAGAACTATAAGGTAAATAAAATTGCTCTTAAGCTGTGATTCTAGATAAATTTTGCTCAATTATGGCTTTTTATTACTATTGGAGCTAGTGCTGGATTAACAGCCAACTTTTTCAATTTTATTTATTATCGAGTTATATTGTATCATTGTTTTTATGTATAAATTTAAACAGCAAGAGTTAGGCAAAAGCCGCTTGAAAATGAGATTAAAGTAGAAATTCTCAATCTAGAATTTTGGCTTAAAATCTAAAAAATAAAATGCGAACTTCCAAATTAATGGAGCCAACTACTGAAATTCGCCGCTTGTTAGATGTCATGCCTGTTTCTGGGAGGATGATTACCAAAATTATCAGTAAGCCAGAGCTGGCGTTGGTGATTGATAGTGCTTTTCCATTGCCCTGGAATCAGCAGCGTCCGATATTTATTAATTTCGATTTGTGGCATCGCCTTTCTAAGCCGCAACGCGATTTACTAATTTTAAGCAACGTTAGTTGGCTGACGGGAGTTAAATGGTTTAAACCAGACATTTATCAAGGTGTCGTACTGACAGGTCTTTTGGGCGCGATCGTAGAATTGACACAAGCCGATGCAGTTGGTGTAGTAGTCGCAGGGGGATTGACGGCGATCGCTACTACTCAAATTTGGCGTGGTAGTCGCAGTTCCGAGACACAGTTAAACGCTGATGAAGCGGCAATTCGGGTAGCACAGCGACGTGGTTACTCGCAAACTGAGGCTGCCCAACATCTATTGTCTGCAATTGAGGCAGTAGCCCAAATTGAAGGTCGTCCTAGTTTAAATTTTACCGAGTTAATTCGTTGTCAAAACCTCCGGGCGATCGCTGGTCTTTCCCCTGTTGGTATCCCAGAAAAGATTAAAAAGGAATAAATTAAGCAAAAAATTTTGGTTGAGGAACTGCGCTCTGGATGGTATTATTTGTTATAAGGTAAATTCCATAATCGAAATCTAACCATTAAACTAAATAAGCACCGATTCCCATTATTAAAGTATATACCAAACGGGTCATAAGTATATTAAAAAATGAATAAAAATTTTGGTTGAGGAACTGCGCTCTGGATGGTATTATTTGTTATAAGGTAAATTCCATAATCGAAATCTAACCATCAAACTAAATAAGCACCGATTCCCATTATTAAAGTATATACCAAACGGGCGGCAGATACAATAAGATTTCCTACCCTTATTTTTTACTAGCTAATATTTAACGCTGCTGTTGTTGAAGCTTTTTCCAAAAGCAAGTTAGCTACTTTAAACAGTGATAAAGCTGGAAATTGTAACCGTCTATAGGCGGCAAAGATTGGGTATCAGCGACACAGTTATTGACTTCCACTGGAGCGTAGAAGTTTACTAGCCATAAATCTAGAGGATACGACAACTGAGCCAAGGTTTGTTGCAGAGTTGCTGTTGAAGCTTTAGGATCTTGGTCTTGATGAGCAAAGAAAAACTGGGGAGTAGTTGATAAATAGTTTTGAGCTTCCTTCGGCTGATCGTTGAGTTTTGAGTTTTGAGTTGCAGAAAGCTCACCTTGGAAAAGATTAAGCTGATAATTATTAAGAAGATTATTTGGGATACCTTGAACGCTTGATACTTGTGTAATTTTATTTGCTGAATCAAACAGTTTGAACTCTCTGGCTATGCCCATCATTTCCCCAATTTGGACGTGGGTTTTGTGGGTTGTTGCAATTAGTACCGGAGCGTGGGACACCTTTTGAATTAACTGCACTAAAAGATCAGGGCGATAGTATTTTTGATAACCGAGATTAAAGACAACGGTGAGAGCGCTTACTAATCCCATTAGCAAAATAATGCTCACAGCTATTTTCCCTGTTGAAAAGAAATTTTGCTTTGTTTTTCCCTCTCGCCTCTTGCCTCTTGCCTCTTGCCTCTTGATTTGATTCCAACAAACTGCCAGACTTGCTCCTACTAAAACCATCACGGCTGGAAAGTAGAGAAAATGATAACGAGCGCCGCGTGTAAGGTCAATGCCAAGAGCGTAAGTGAAAATAAAAAATAAGGCGATCGCACTACATACTATTCCGCCAAACAATTGAGTCATTAAAGTAGTTTGTGGTTGCTTGAGCAGTGTTTTGAAACCTCGATAGAGAATAGGCAAAGCCCAAACAAAGAAAATAACCATTACCGCACCAGAGGCAATTACAACTGGTAGCGCCGAGGCTTCTACAGGTAGCAGAGACAGCATCGTGATCCAGGCGGCTGCGGCTTGAAAAATCGGGTTCAGCCAAGTTAGCCAAGAGCGATCGCCACTTTGAATCCACTGAGTTAATTCACCTGTATTGCTGTGCAGAAACACTGGTAGCCATACCAAACCTCCGATAATAGTTCCAGCTGCGACAAAGTAAATTTGTCTCCATTGGGATATTGGGACATTGGGAGTATTAAACTTTGCTTTTTTACTAATTTGCTGTTTCCATCTCAAAGCAATCAACACCAAAGCTTCAGTGCAGAGCGTGAGGCTAAAAAAGTAATGAGTAGAAATACCTAAAATATTAATCAATATCCAGCTAACGCCTACCCACACAGGTAAAGGTATACGGGATTGGATATGGCGTGTGGCGATTACTAGACAGGAAAAGGAAGCAATAACCCACAAAATAGCCAATGTGTAGTGACGCGCTTCTTGAGCAAGAAAGATAGCGTACGGAGAAACAGCGATCGTTGCAGCCGTTAAATGACTCGCCAAGCGAGAGCGAAACGCAAGCCAGCTTAAGCCAAAAATAGCAGGAATCGATGCAGCACCAAGCAAAGCACTAAGCGATCGCGCTCCCCATACTGAAACTAAGCCAATAGAATTAGGTTGCCAAAGCTCTAACCACCAGTGAGACAAGATAAAGTAAAGCGGAGGATGGTTACTTTCGCTCAGTAAGTGTTGAACTACTTGAGCAATCCCATTAGCAGGATTGGGTTGCAGGGGTTGTAATAAAACATCAAGTGCGATCGCTTGATTTAGTGGTACAAGTTGAAAAGAATTACCCAGGCTAAAAACAAGAGTGGAAAACTCATCAGTCCAAGGAGGTTTAGAGGCTAAATTAGTCAAGCGCAAGCTAGTACCGATGAACAACCACAGTAATAGCAGTAATAAACTTTTGAATTTTGATTGAATTACCAAGTCATACTTCATAAATATATCTAGATTTAAACTTAAATTTATCCCTGTAGCTCTTTTATTTCACTTGTGTTACCCGCCAGTTGAGCTTTAAGTTAATCCAGAAATTCCAGACAGTAACAATAGCGATCGCGATTAAATTTGCTATGTAGCGGTTAGCAAAGACAAAATTAAAAATTAAATTCAATATCAGCACATTCAAAATTAGTCCACCCAAACAAATAATATTAAATTTCAGAAATCGCTTACAGCGTTGATACCAGTGCTTTTGCTCATTGGCAATATCAGCAAAAGTCCACCGATCATTTAACAGAAAATTATTGATAATCGCAAACTCAGCAGCAATAATTTTACTGCGAGTTAAAGGCAGACCTAATGTACTAGGATCACTCAACAAGTACAGCAGCGCCATATCCACAAACACTCCCGAAAGACCTACTAAACCAAAGCGAATGAACCGAGTGCTAGGAAAACCCAGACGCTGCCGAAAAAGACTCATTTTCCCTTGGGAAAGCCTTAGCCTGATCAGATGCTGTAGATACTCTATATATTGCTTCCAAGTCACTTTGCTTTCGCCTTCTTGACGCTCTTGAAACACATAACCAACTTCTGCAATTTGACGCACCTTTCCTCGACCTAGCACCTCAATTAAAATTTTGTACCCCACTGGATTTAGGATCACATTAGCAATGCAACTACGGCGAACAATAAAGTAACCACTCATCGGGTCTGAAACACGCTCTAAAACTCCTGGTAGGAGAATCAACCCCAATAGCTGTGCGCCACGCGATAAAAAGCGTCTCATAAAACTCCAGCTACTAACTCCACCGCCTTGCACATGGCGACTAGCAACCGCTAAATCTGCTCCCCCTGCAATAGCACTCAAAAGTTGTAACAGCACCTGTGGTGGATGCTGCAAATCGCCGTCAATGACTCCTAGCACCTGTCCTCTTGCAACTTGCCAGCCGCGAATCACAGCTGATGACAGTCCTCGTTCATGTTGGCGACGCATCACCCGTAACTGAGAATATTCAGGCATGAGAGACTGGGCAACTTCCCAAGTCCTATCTGGACTATCATCATCAACTACAATTAATTCATAGGTTCCAGGAATAAATTGATCTAGCAACTGGCTTAATATGCTAACAATGCCCTGAATATTTGTAGCCTCGTTGTAAGTCGGAATCACTAGAGAAAACTGGATTGAGTCACTACCTACAGCTAGAACAGCAGGCGGTAACTCAGAAATCTGCAAAGAACCAGAAGGAACAGGTAAAAGTGAATTGCATGGGATCAGACTCATACAGTAAGTTTCTAGTCATTGGAGAACCAGTGTAAAGGTTGATAGCCAACTAATCCAAATTTATGCTGCTTGATAGATAGGATGAATTTTTGATTGAAAGGCAAGAAAGAGGATTTATTGACAAAATTAAGTGAGAAGCGCAATAATCCCTAATGCCCTGTGACAACTAAATCTGTTGAGACAATTCTTGACCGTGCTATGCTGGGATACGATCTGTCGCCCGAAGACGGAGTAATGCTATTACAGCAGACTAACCCAGATGCGATCGCGGCGATTAAACATACAGCCGATCAACTGCGCCAGAATCAAGCGGGTGACACTGTTACTTATGTAATCAACCGTAATATTAACTTTACTAATATCTGTGAGCAGCACTGTAGTTTTTGTGCATTTCGCAGAGATGAAGGCGACGAAGGAGCTTATTGGCTAAATTGGGGGCAAATTCTTGAAAAAGCAACTGATGGAGTTAATCGGGGTGCAACTGAAATATGTATGCAAGGAGGATTAAACCTCCAAGCAAAGTTGAATGGAAAATCTCTGCCCTATTATCTCCAACTAATAGAAACTATTAAACAGAAATTTCCAACCTTGCATCTCCACGCTTTTTCTCCCCAAGAAGTTCAGTTTATTGCCAAACTTGACAATCTCAGCTATGCCGAAGTAATTACAGCTTTGCAGGATGCTGGTGTTGACTCAATTCCAGGAACAGCAGCTGAAGTATTAGATGATGATGTGCGGCGGATACTATGTCCAGAAAAAATAAACACAGCAACTTGGCTAGAAATTGTGAGTACAGCGCATCAATTAGGTGTACCAACAACTAGCACAATGCTTTCTGGGCATATTGAAACACCCCAACAGCAAATGCAGCATTTAAACCAATTGCGATCGCTACAACAAATCGCTCTTAACCGCCACTATCCAGCTAAAATTACAGAATTCATTTTGCTTCCCTTTGTGGGACAAGAAGCCCCCAAACCCTTGCGCCGCCGTGTAGGACGCGATCAACCAGTTCTCGCAGATGCCTTATTACTAACTGCTGTCGCCCGCATATTCCTGGGACGTTGGATTCCTAATCATCAGCCTAGTTGGGTTAAATTGGGGCTTGACGGTGCAAAAGAAGCCTTGAGGTGGGGTTGTAACGATATCGGCGGGACATTAATGGAGGAACACATTACGACGATGGCTGGCGCTCAAGGTGGTACTTGTATGGAAGTGGCAACTTTGCAAGCCACTATCTCTTCCCTAAAACGTCCTTACCAGCAACGCGATACACTTTATCGTCCCTTAGAAGATAGAAGACAGAAGATAGAAGACAGAAGATAGAAGACAGAAGACAGAAGACAGGAGACAGAACCTAGAATATTCAATTCCCCCGCTCCCCTGCTCCTCCGCTCCCCTGCTCCCCATCTTCCTGCTCCCCCGCTCTTCCACTCCCCATCTTCCTGCTCCCCGTAGTACCAATCCAAGATAGGATATAACGTTGATTTCTGTCTCCTCTTACTTAATATTATGAAACGCTATTGGTCACGTCTTGTTGCCCTAGTTTTAGTTGTAGTTATTGGCTTAATGGGCTGTTCCTCTAACAGTCCCACAGGTAGTCTAATCGGGGATTATCGCCAAGACACTTTGGCTGTAATTAACACCCTCAGACTCGCCATTGACTTACCAGAAGATGCACCTAATAAAACCGAGGCTCAAACAGAAGCGCGTCAAAAAATGAATGAGTTTGCATCATACTACCGACGCAATAATGCTGCCTCAGATCTCAATTCTTTCACCACTATGCGAACAGCGTTAAACTCTTTAGCCGGATACTATAGCTCTTACCCAAATCGTCCTTTGCCCCAAAAGCTCAAGCAGCGCCTAGATCAAGAGTTTAAACAAGTAGAGATGGCATTAAAGCGCGGAGCCTAACTGTCTAGTGCCACTAGAACATCACATTTGAGCATAAATCAGGTGGCACTGCTCACTCCAGCTTTTAACTGCGCCGTAGGTTTCCACAATAGGAATGATTATCTAGATGGCGCTTGGTGCATCCCTAGACTAAATCAGCAATAGCTAGCAAGTCGTACTGTTTTGAGCATATAGTACGTTACTGTGCGATCGCTTAATTAATTAGTTAAATTGATCAGTCACTAGGGAAACTCAAATAGAATTTTAGCAGTCTTTAAAACTGGAAATATTTTTGTAAGCAAGGGTGCTTAGTTGTCATCTATAACGTTGATTCCTGGCATTCTTTCAATTACTTTAAGCGATAACAAAATTGCTATTTCGTCTTTAAAAGCGGGAAAAGTGTTTCTTATAGGTTAGTTGCACTGTTTCTAATTTACAAACAGTCTAAGTGAGACTGACTACCTTCGTTCTTTCTTTTGTTGTGCTTGTGGGAATGTCCAACCATCGTTTGAAATTTACACGACTTTCATTAGCTCCGCGTTGTCTGCTTACTGCTATCTTGACTACTAGCTTATTCAGTTCTAACTTTTTGAATAATCCAGTCAAGGCACAAAGCCCATATTGCCAATCATCGGCGGCGGCAACTCAAGAGAAAGAAACTCTACGCCTGTCAGCCTTAAAAGGTAATAGCGGTGCTCAGAACCGCTACAAAGCGCTTTTAACACAACAAGCAGAACAATTGCGGCAGTGTCGTAATCGCACCTGGCCCCAAACTCAGGCGATCTGGCTACGTCTGTATCCCTGTGACCTTCGACCTGGGGTACTTGACAAAATCATGGATCGTATTGTCAATCGGGGCTACAACCAAGTTTATGTTGAAGTATTTTACGATGGTCAGGTGCTGTTACCGTCTGGAGCTAACCCCACTGTATGGCCTGCTGTTGTCCGAACACCGGGCAGCGAAAGAACTGATTTGTTAGCGCAAGCGATCCAAAAAGGTCACGAGCGGGGGCTGAAGGTCTACGCTTGGATGTTTATGATGAATTTTGGCTATTCCTACGGGCAGCGACCAGATCGGCAGTCTGTTCTAGCTCGTAATGGTAAAGGAGAAACGAGTCTGGCTGTAGTTGACAATGCTAGCCAAGTTTTTGTCGATCCCTACAATTTGCAAGCAAAACGAGACTATTATCAGCTGGTTAATGAGGTGATTCGCCGCCGCCCAGATGGGGTGCTATTTGACTATGTGCGCTATCCTCGCGGTTTAGGAGGTGCTTCTGTAGTCACTAAAATCCAAGATTTATGGCTTTATAGTGATGCTGCCCAACAAGCTTTGTATAAACGCGCAACTAATTACAAAGGGCTGGAATTAATTAGGCGCTACTTGAGTAAGGGATATATTTCGGTGGGAGATGTAGCAGCAGCCGATGAACTGTATCCCCAAGAAGGAGAACCAATGTGGCAAGGGCGCACTCCGCCACCACCGCCTACACTTACAGAACTGCCGACAGCAGCCCAAAAGCAACCACGTTTGCAGTGGGAGTTGTGGCAATTGAGTGTTGCCCATGTTTTGCAAGGAATTTTGGACTTTGTGGCAGTCGCGACTTGGCCCGTCCAGCGTCAAGGAATGCGGGCGGGGGCTGTGTTTTTTCCAGACGCTAACCAAACGGTAGGTCAAGGGTATGACTCTCGCTTGCAGCCTTGGGATCGGTTTCCCAAAACGCTTGAGTGGCATCCGATGTCTTATGGTGCTTGTGGTAACGCTAGTTGTATTACCGCTTTAGTGCAGCGAGTTGTTAAGTACGCTCCGCCAGGTACACAAATTATTCCAGCGATCGCAGGTGTCTGGGGACAGCCAATTAGTAATCGCCCCTCACTAGAAGCCCAAATGCAAGCAATTAGGCGAGATGCACCCCAAATTCAAGCAGTGAGTCATTTTGCCTTTTCTTGGCAAGAACCGCAGCTAGACAGCGATCGCAAGTCTTGTCGAGTGCAGTAAGTTATCTGAAAAGCCTGATTTTGATTAAGTCGTGGACGTGAAGGCGATCGCGTAGCCTTGCACTTGGTCAAATTTCTTTGAACATGGTTCCATAAAGTATCTGTTAACAAACAAGGATACTTGCTTGTACTGTCTGCCGAGGAAAACCTTTATAGAATTACGCAGTTGAACACTCTCTATATGATTCTTCGTTGTAGTGAAGAATTATAAGATGCTGAAAGTTTAGTTAGGCATGACATTCAACTGCGTAAGTCCTAACTTTAATCAATCTAAACTATCTTCACTAAAACTTTAAATAAAACCCCTCATTTTAGCTGCTACTTCATCAACTCTTAATATCTCAAAAACAAATTTAGTTGTAGTTTTAGAGCATTAATAGATGCAGTAAATAATTGCTTTTGTCAAGCAGTTAGCTATTTTTATTGCCACATTTACTCGATCTAGAAACTAAGGTATTGATTGCAAAAATCAACAATTGCAATCAATACCTTAGAGGTTTTTACTGAATTCTATAAGGAAAAAAATATGGTGACTCGAAATGGTACGCCTGGAAACAACACACTTACAGGAAGTGCGAGTGCTGATTCGTTATTTGGTCTAGCTGGCAATGACAGTTTACTCGGTTTAGCTGGTGATGACAGGCTCTTTGGTGGAACGGGTAGCGATCGCATATTTGGTGGAGTTGGTGACGATACGCTCAGAGCCAATCAGGGTAATGACAGGCTCTTTGGTGGAAGTGGTAGCGATCGCATATTTGGTGGAGTTGGTGACGACACACTCAGAGGTAATCAGGGTAATGACAGCTTAAATGGTGATGCGGGTAGCGATCGCATATTTGGTGGAGTTGGTGACGATACGCTCAGAGGCAATCGGGGTAATGACAGTTTGTTTGGTGACATAGGCGACGATCAACTTTTTGGTGGTAGGGGTAACGACAGTCTGAGTGGTGGAAATGGTAGAGATACGCTTACTGGTAGCACTGGCAATGTAGTAGGTGAAATAGATATCTTAACTGGCGGGGTAGGGCGAGACTTATTCGTTCTAGGGGATGCCACTACTGTATTCTATGATGATCGCAAGACGGCAACGGCTGGCAGAGGCGATTATGCACTGATTACTGACTTAAATATAAGTGATGATGTCATTCAATTAAATGGAACTAGGGAGGACTATGTTCTAGCTGCGTCACCTACTGGTTTACCCTCTGGTACAGCGATATATCGTAACAAGCCTAGTGGTGAACTAGATGAACTGATTGGCATTGCCCAAGGAAGCACAAATTTGAGCCTGGACGGTGACTACTTCGGGTTTACAGAGGCAAGTGCAGGTGAATTTAACCTCGCTGATCTGGACGGCAGTAACGGCTTTGTGATTAATGGTAGCCAGTATGGTTCCTTCGGCGATTCGGTAAGTTCTGCGGGCGATGTCAACGGAGATGGTTTTGATGACTTGATAATTGGGGCTCCTTGGTCCGATGCCAGATCTCAACCTTATGCTGGCCAAAGCTATGTAGTGTTCGGCAAAGGCGGGGCATTTGATCCCAGCCTCAACTCCTTTGCTCTAGACGGTAGTAACGGCTTTAGGCTTAATGGCGATGCACTAGACTTATCAGGCGAATCGGTAAGTGGGGCGGGTGATGTCAACGGCGATGGCTTTGATGACCTGATAATGGGGGCTCCTGGTACTGGTGATCTCCGTAGTCAAAGTTATGTAGTGTTCGGCAAGGGTGGGGTATTTGACCCCAGCCTCAACCTCTATGATCTGGACGGCAGCAATGGCTTTGTGATTAATGGTCTCAGTATATATGACCGCTTAGGTAGTTCGGTCAGTGGGACGGGTGATGTCAACGGCGATGGCTTTGATGACTTGATAATTGGGGCTCCTGGTACTGGTGATCTCGCCCCTAGTCGAAGTTATGTAGTGTTCGGCAAAGGTGGAGTATTTGACCCCAGCCTCAACGTCTCTGATCTGGACGGCAGCAATGGCTTTGTGATTGATAGCATCAACCCATATGACAGTTTAGGTAGTTCGGTCAGTGGGGCGGGCGATGTCAATGGTGATGGCTTCGATGATCTCTTAATTGGGGCTCCTAGTGCTGATCCCAATGGCCAAGGTTTTGCAGACTCAAGTTATGTAGTGTTCGGTAAAGCTTCCGGTTTTAATGTCAGCCTCAACGTTTCTGCTCTAGACGGCAGTAACGGCTTTGTGATTAACAGCTCAGTCTATTCGGTCAGTAATGCGGGTGATGTCAACGGCGATCGCTTTGATGACCTGATAATTGGGGCTCGCGGTCAAAGTTATGTGGTGTTTGGCAAAGGCGAGGGTTTTGATGCCAGCCTCAACCCCTCTAGCCTCAGCGGCACTAACGGCTTTGTGATTAACGGCTCAGGCGCTTCGGTCAGTGATGCAGGCGATGTCAACGGCGATGGCTTTGATGACATCATCATTGGGGCTAGTGGTGCTACTTCCAATGGTCAATATTATGCTGGCAAAAGTTATGTAGTGTTCGGCAAAGAAGGGGAATTTGATGCCAGCCTCAACGTCTCTGATCTGGACGGCACTAACGGCTTTCAGATTAACGGCATTGATGAGGGTGACAGATCAGGCTTTTCGGTCAGTGGGGCGGGTGATGTCAACAGCGATGGTTTTGATGACATCTTAATCGGGGGTAGTGGTGCTAGCGAAAGCTATGTAATATTTGGTCGTGCTGACTTTACCGCTTTTATGACCGGTGCTGACACATCAGAGACATTCGAGCAGTTACTTGTCGGCAATACTAACAATGCCCTAATGCCTAGTAGACAAGACTTGCCATTCGGCAGTACAACAGCAGCAGACAACATCTTCTTGAATCAGCACAATACTGAGTTAGCAGGGCTTTTAGGAGGCAATGATATTACTTAGATGATTACCTGGGATAAGTAGATCCCCCCTAGCCCCCCTTGTCCAAGGGGGGCTAGGGGGGATTAAGTCTTGATCTAGACGAGGAGTGTAATACCGCTTCTTGACAATCCAAGTTAGAACGCGATCGCACTTTGCATCTATACTTGGGCGATCGCCTGTTCAACACCATCATCCAACTTAAAAGGCTCATCGTTCAACCTCAGAACTCCAGTATTCAAGCTCAAAGGCTCATCGTTTAACCTCAGAACTCCAGTATTCAAGCTCAAAGGCTGATCATCCGAGTTCAGAACTCCAGTATTCAAGATCAAAACTCGGAAATTCAGCGTCAGAACTCCAACATCCGAGTTCAAAACCTCATCGTTGAAGATCAAAACTTGAATTTCGCTACTTTGAGTAAGACGATTGCAGAGAATTTCAAAACTTTTATCCTAGAGAGTAATTTTAATCTGCGCTATTAGCCTGAGAAATTAAATCCCAGGCTAAAAAGCATTGCTAATTATTCGCGCAACCAGGAATTGAGGCTAGGTTGCCAACTGACTAATTCTTCTTGCTTAAACCACAGGCTAACTTCACGATCAGCAGTTTCAACGGCGTCTGAACCGTGAATAATGTTGCGACCAATATTAACACCCAAGTCCCCCCTAATCGTACCTGGTTCTGATGCAAGCGGATTTGTAGCACCAATCATTTTTCTGGCGGCTGCAACAACACCTTCCCCTTCCCACACCATCGCTACAACTGGCCCAGAAGTAATAAAGTCAACTAAGCCAGCAAAAAACGGTCTTTCCCGATGAACATCATAATGTTGCTGGGCTAGTTCCCGGCTTACCTGCATGAACTTCAAGCCAACAAGGGTAAAACCTTTAGTTTCAAAGCGACGGATAATTTCGCCTACCAGTCCACGTTGCACACCATCGGGTTTGATTGCTAAAAATGTACGTTCCAAAACTATCTCCCAAGACTTATAAATTGACCCAAAAATCAGAGTAGCCCAGAAAGTCTCTCTTAGCTCAGAATTCGCTTTTAGATGAATGAGTTAGACTGGCTAATCGTGGGCGAAACATACGAGGTTAGGACAACATGGGTGTTGAGTTAAACGCTACGACAGCAACAGAGAAGAACCCCCCCCTGGAACCCGTAGAAAAAAAACAGGAAGGGCGATCAACTGAGGTCGAGAAGGCAGAAAGTAATGGAAAAAAAGATCAGTCAAAGAGTAGCCGAAAACACTCAATACCGATCGCCAAACCAGATTTGCCGCAAAAAAACTGGAAAATAGAAGATAGCGAAGCGCTTTACCGCATTGAAGGCTGGGGGCAGCCTTATTTTTCTATTAACGCTGCTGGCCACGTCACTGTTTCCCCTAAAGGCGATCGCGGTGGTTCTTTGGATCTATTTGAATTAGTCAACGCCCTCAAACAGCGTAACTTAGGACTACCCTTGCTAATTCGCTTTTCCGATATCTTGGAAGACCGAATTGAGCGCTTAAACGCTTGTTTCGCCAAAGCGATCGCCCGCTACAACTACTCTGGTGTCTATCGTGGCGTTTTTCCGGTTAAGTGCAATCAGCAACGCCACCTAATCGAAGACTTGGTAAGATTTGGCAAACCCCATCAGTTCGGCTTAGAAGCAGGCTCGAAGCCAGAATTGATGATTGGTTTAGCGATGTTAGATACACCAGGAGCGCTGTTAATCTGCAACGGCTATAAAGACCGAGAATACATTGAAACTGCGATGTTATCTCAGCGACTAGGACAAACAGCAATTATTGTCTTAGAGCAAGTTGAAGAAGTACAACTGGTGATTGACGCTAGCCGTAGCTTAGGAATTAAGCCGATTTTAGGAGTACGGGCGAAACTCAGTACCCAAGGAATGGGACGTTGGGGAACATCTAGTGGCGATCGCGCTAAATTTGGGCTGACTATTCCCGAAATCATCCAAGCAGTCGAACAGCTACGCGCCGCCAATCTAATGGACTCGTTACAGCTATTGCATTTCCATATTGGCTCTCAAATTTCCGCAATAAATGTAATCAAAGATGCGATTCAAGAAGCCAGCCGGATTTATGTGGAATTAGCTCAACTCGGAGCTAATATGAAATATCTCGACGTGGGCGGCGGCTTGGGAGTTGACTATGACGGCTCTCAAACTAACTTCTATGCGTCGAAAAATTACAATATGCAGAACTATGCCAACGACATCGTGGCAGAGTTGAAAGACGCTTGTGCTGAACGCAAGATCCCTGTACCGACCTTAATTAGTGAAAGTGGTAGGGCGATCGCTTCTCATCAATCCGTTCTGATCTTTGACGTTCTTAGCACCTCTAATGTCCCCTGCGGAGTGCTTGAACCTCCCCAAGAAGCAGAACCACCAATCATTCACCACCTCTGGGAAACCTACCAATCAATAACACGGGAAAATTACCAAGAAGCTTATCACGACGCGGTTCAGTTCAAAGATGAAGCAATTAGTCGATTTAACTTAGGAATTTTGCGCCTTACTGAACGCGCCAGAGTCGAGCGGATCTACTGGGCTTGTTGTGAGCAAATTATGGCAATTACACGACAGCAGGAATACGTCCCAGATGAGTTGGAAGACCTAGAAAAAATTATGGCTTCCATTTACTATATCAATTTGTCTGTTTTCCAATCTGCGCCAGATTGCTGGGCAATTGACCAATTGTTTCCAATTATGCCGATTCATAAGCTAGATCAAGAACCAACACAGCGCGGAATTCTAGCAGATTTGACTTGCGACAGTGATGGCAAAATTGATCAATTTATTGATCTGCGGGATGTAAAGTCTGTTTTAGAACTGCATCCCTTCAAGCCAGGAGAACCTTACTATCTGGGTATGTTCCTTAATGGAGCTTATCAAGAAATTATGGGTAATCTGCACAATTTGTTTGGCGACACCAACGCTGTACACATCCACCTCACGCCCAAAGGCTACCAAATTGAGCACGTCGTCAAGGGTGACACAATGACTGAAGTTGTGGGATATGTGCAGTACGACGTTGAGGATTTAGTTGAGAGTATCCGCAAGCGAACCGAACAAGCCCTGCAAGATAAGCAGATTACGCTTGCTGAATCTCAACGTCTACTACAAACCTACGAACAAAGCCTCAGTCGGTACACTTATCTGTCGTCGTAAATGGGTGTTGGGGGAGCGGAGGAGCAGAGGAGCGGGGGAGTAGATTCTCCTTGTCCCCGTGTCCCCGTGTCCCCGTGTGCTCTTATCCCCTAGCCCCTAGCCCTTTCTCTGTTTCCAGCAATTCAGCGATCGCTTGATGCTCTAGGGGAGGTTCAGAAGGCAGCACTTGGCGTACATCGGTGATCAGCCAATCCAAGGCAGCCGCTTGAACATCGATCATTGCCCCAGTTTTATCTACGCAATAGCGCCCGTAAACCAGCTTATCAACTAGACGGACTCCAGGTCCCAGTCGAGAGTATTCAAAAATCACACTATTTTCGACAGTAGCACCACCGCAAACCCAGCAATTTGGGCCAATCATCGTTGGGCCAACGATCTTAGCTCCGTCCTCAATTCGCGTCATACCACCGATGTAAACTGGCCCTTTAATATCTACCTTATCCCAGTTGACAGCAACATTTAGCCCGGTGTAGATGCCGTCGCGGACTTCATGCCCCGGAATTTGCACATTTTTGATTTCACCCATAAGTACGCCACAAATCGCCCGCCAGTAGTCTGGAACTTTACCAATATCTACCCATTGAAAGTCCATAGAGATTCCGTAGAAAGGTGCATTTATCTCTACTAACTTGGGAAATAACTGGCTACCAATGTCATACTCTTGACCAGAGGGAATGTAATTTAACACCTCTGGCTCAAAAATGTAAATCCCAGTGTTGATGTCGGTACTGAGAGCTTCTTCAACTGATGGTTTTTCTTGGAATGCTTTGATGCGCCCGTCTTCATCAGTGACAACAACACCGTAGCTGGGAACTTCGTCGCGGGGGACAGATTTCATTACTACAGTAGCGATCGCACCTTTTGCTTTGTGCCACTTCACCGCCGCCGTTAAGTCGAGGTCAATCAAAGCATCACCACACAGCACCACAAACGTATCATCAAAAAACGGCGAGAAGTCTTGAATGCGGCGCATACCTCCAGCAGAACCAATTGCTTCTCCTACCAGTTCGCCGTCTACAACTTGCCCCTCAAACGAATAGGCAATTTCTACTCCAAAACGTTGCCCGTCACGGAAATAATTTTCAATTTCGTGAGCTAAATGACTAACATTGACCATAATTTGGTCAAAGCCATGACGGCGTAGCATTTCCAGGAGAAATTCCATCACTGGCTTTTGCAGGATAGGAATCATTGGTTTAGGAATCGTGTAAGTAATTGGGCGTACCCTCGTACCCTTACCAGCCGCTAGAATCATAGCTTTCATAAATATTTACTCCTCTACCTCAAGCAAATTCAGTTTAATTATTTGATTTCTAATCATTGATCAATTTCAGATTTGAGTCATCACTAAAATTACAGACACTAATAATTGGTATTTTTGGCTGTGGAGATTATGCAGCACTGTCCCAATTTACTCGTGATTTGTGTGTTTAGCTACAAGGCTTGAGTGTCATACTACATGAGGCAACACATCATTAAACCCAAGGAAAGCGTAGGCGATAGCCCACCGCAGGCATCGCGATTGCGTGCTGAATCAAGGTAGTGAGCGGATTTTAATTTCTTGGTAAAACTCCTCTTGGGATAATTCCACCTTAGATTGAGCCGATAGTAGTAGTAATGCCCAAAAAACGCTAACTCGATCGTGCTGTTGGGGAGAAAGCGGGGAAGTGAGTTGGGAAGAGATTGAGTCTTCAGTTTCTGGAGCAGTTAGCGGGGAGATTGATTCGTCGTCCTGCAACACCGCACCTAAGTTATCATCGTGCTGGCTAGACGAGATGGGGGGAAGAAGTTTGTTCTCCCTACTCTCGGATGTGTAAGCATTTTTTGTTGTCTGAACCCAAAACTCCACTAACTGATCCAAATCCAGCCAGTCTTTGTACTGCTTGAAACTATTGTGTGAGTAAAGATTTAAAACCTGTTCTAGTTCTCCAGCAACTTCAGTGAGATTTTCTTGATGAGCTAGTTCTAACGCGCGTAGAGCTTGAGTGCGAGAGTGCGATCGCAAGTGACTTCTGCGGGTAGCTTTGGTAGACGCGATTCCTTCACTTTCAACTTGTAACTGAGTTGCCATTAACTGTAATTGCTCGATCAACTCTTGCAAAGTTACTCGGCGTTTTTGGGGCGGTAAAGCAGTTGGACGGCGGCACAACTGTTGCTCTAAAGGCAACCGCCGCTGCCTCACTCCATCTTCAACTGGTAGTAAATCAAATGATTCAACTAGATCATCTGATGATTCTAGTTCAACCAAAGTATTCGCTTTAAATAACACCAGCATTGATGCCGACAAAAAAGCTTGCCCTGACTGAGACAAATCAGTTTCACGAGCTGCTTGTGTTGCTTCTTGATCGGAGATCAATTTACTCAAATAGCGATCAATTACATCAATTACCTGAACATCCCAAGGATCAATTTCTCCGCGTTCAGCTAGTTCAATTAAAAGCGCAATTCCTTCAAAAAGTTTGGCAGCATCCATATGAGAAGGGGACAATGTGTTAGGTGTTAGGGACTAGGAAATAAAAATTGATATATCTCCTTCGCTAAGAATGCTCCTCCGCTAAGAATGCTCCCCTGCTCCCCTGCTTCTCATCTCCTGATCTCCTCATCTCAATTTCCGCCTCTTTGTGAGTCATAGGGAATAGGTATTGCTACAATGTCTTGCTTAGGGTGGCGGATTGCATCGATCGTGCCTTTGATCGTTCCGGCAATTGGAACAGCGATGATCGCTCCTAAAAATCCAGCAATTTCAACTCCCATTAATAAAGCAATAAAGATCCAGATCGGATTAAGCCCTGTAAAATTGCCCATAGCTCTGGGAGCTAGTACATTATCTTTAATCTGCTGCATGAAAATTGCGGCGATCGCTACTTGAATTGCCAATCCCCAATTTTGAAACAAAACTAAAAGTGTTACTAAGCCAATTCCTAATGTCGCTCCAATAAAAGGAATCAGTTCTCCTACCCCAATTAAAAGGGCAAACAAAAGCGCAAACGGAACCCTGAGAACTAAAAAAATTGGAGTCAAGGTGACAAACATAAATAGCCCCAGCAACAGCTGAGTGACGAAGAAGTTATGAAAATTCAGTCGTAAGGATGCGCTTAATGGTAATCCAATTTGAGCGGGCAAGAGATTAATCAGACCTTGCCACAAGCGATCGCCATATAGCAACATATAAAACGCCAGCACAACGACTAATATAGTGTCAATTAAACCCGAAAGCGTACCTAGGGCAACTCCCACAGCCTGACCTGCCAATGCTTGCACCTGGCTTTCAACGCGAGCATTAACTCGATTACTAAAACCCTGTAAATCCAACGGTAAACGCCTAGCTTGTGCTAAGTTATCCAACCGCTCTATATTGTCTTGACTTGCCTTTAACCACCCAGGAATTCCCTTTAATAGTTGGGTTGTTTGGTCAGTTACTAAAGGCAAAAATATCAAACCGACAAAAACCAAAAGCGTTAAACTCAAAAGCAAAACAATAATGACTGCTTGTGACCTAGTAATACGTGCGCGTTCAAAAAACTTAACTGGATAATTAAGTAAGAAAGCAAGAATCGCAGCCACTGTCAGCAGAGTGATCGAATGCTCAAAGTAGCGGAAAGCTTGAGATAGCAGCCAGATATTCAGGGCGACAACTGGGCCGCTCAAACCATAAATAAGCAGACGTTGAAAGGAGGCTGGACGGCGCATCGTCAGTAGTTACTTTCTAGAAAAGAATGACAGTCCTATCTGCCTAAGAGTGTAAATGACTTGGTATGCGATCGCCCTTGATTTTAATGCCAGAATTGATGGATTGACCACATCTAATTTAGTAGCTAGAGAATAGCAAATTATCAACACAAGCAGCACATGGACACCAGCGTAGCCGATCTCCGTAAAGACTATACCCTTCTGGGCTTAAGCGAAAGAGATGCCGATCCCAATCCTTTTAAACAGTTTCAGATATGGTTTGACCAAGCACTAGCCGCCCAGCTACCTGAACCAAATGCCATGACTGTTGCTACCGCTACACCAGACGGCAAGCCCAGAGCCAGATTGGTACTGCTGAAAAACTTTGATCAACGCGGTTTTGTCTTCTACACCAACTATAAAAGTCACAAAGGGCAAGAACTAGCAGACAATCCCCTCGCGGCGATTACTTTCTGGTGGGCTGAACTAGAACGCCAAGTTCGCATTGAGGGGCGGGTCGAGAAAGTATCAGATCAAGAGTCAGATGAGTATTTCCATAGCCGTCCGTTGAACAGTCGCCTTGGTGCTTGGGTATCTGAGCAAAGCCAGGTAATTGAAAGCCGCGAAGTTCTTGAGCAACGCTTACAAGAACTCAAAAATCAATATGAAAACCAGGAAATTCACCGCCCGCCGCATTGGGGAGGATTTCGAGTTATCCCGACAGAAATTGAATTTTGGCAAGGACGACCTAGCCGACTGCATGATCGCTTGCTCTACCGCCGTTTAGATGACGGCAACTGGCACATTGAACGCCTGTCACCTTGATGGAAGTAAAAAACTATCGCCCAGCAAGTGACTAGATTAGTAGCTACGGCGTGTCTGCACTGAGTTAAGCTGCTTAGATAACAATACGGTTCGGTTAAGCGTAAAAGCAAGTAAAATATCGAAGATTATCCCCTGAGCGTACTGAGTAGGAATGCATCTCAAAGAATTCTCATGGATCTCACCTGTGGTGGAATCAGGTACTGTACT
>JAHHHE010000053.1 GCA_019359535.1 Gloeocapsa sp. UFS-A4-WI-NPMV-4B04 | reverse complement strand
CATACTTTGTTTTGATTGCCTCAACTATGCCCGCTTTCAACATAGGTTACTATGCCTACCTGATCCCATGCTTTGATCATAGGTCTATTTAAGTAAATGTTCAAGTTATTTTTTCCTGACTCCTAACTGTAACTGGCAGGACTCCACAAACAACAGCCAGACTCATCCACGTACATTAATTCAATACATCCTAATTGCGCCACCTGTTTGAGTGCATCTAACTGAGCTTGTTTGAGTTGTTTGTACTGAATGTCTTGTTTTGCTTGATGGCTGTGCCGCGTACGTTTCCATCGAAACCCCTTTTTTGCAACAAATGTCGCAAACGGTCAGGGCTTAGTTTTATCTGTCGTTCCTGGGATAACTTCTGGGCTAGTTGCATACTATTGTAGGTGCGCCCTTCTTGCTCCAGGCACTGCTCTAGGTATTGTAAGTCTGTTTCTGACCATCTATGCTTTGCTCCTCGCCCTGGGGATTCCCACAAACCGCTTAATCCATCTGCTTGCCAGCGTCGAATTGTGGCTCTTACTGTATGCTCATGACACTCAAAAATTTCTGCAATTGCTGGGGCGTTCCACCCTTGGGCGTTCAGGCGCAACATATGCGCGCGATCTCTTGTCCGTTGCGGTACACAGGTGGCTAGCCGCAATTCCAACAATGTATGGTCTTCCGCCTCTGTTAAAACTATCCGGATGGGAGCAGGCATTAGCAGGATTCCTTCAGTCCAGAAAATAAAGCTCTTCTATCCTATATTTTATTGCAGCCGCCTACTTAATCTCTTGAAAATGAGTATCGCGTGTCACTAAGGTCAGATTATATTGAAGGGCAAGGGCGGCAATCCAAATATCGTTTTCCGGCAACGGTTGCTCCTTGAGCCGGAGTTTATTCTTAACTTCTCCATAGTACTGCGCCGTCTCTACATCACAAACCAGCACAGCACTTTCAGCAACCAACTCATCAATCCGCTCTAAATTCTTGGTTGTTCGTGCTGATTTCCGCGCACCATAATACAACTCACTCGCCACTATGCTTGGAACAAACGCTGCGTCTGCTTGTGCAAAGTTGCTTTTAACCGCCTCCTCATCCGCAAACAGCCCAATAATGATATTCGTGTCCAACAACAAGTAGCTACCACTCATTGACATCAACCTGTTCACAGTCTTGCTCAATCGCTCCACGCATCAACGCAATATCGTCGGGTGAGAGCATGCCTGCAAAACGCAGCAATTGAGAACCGGGAACTCCTTGAACAGTTGAATCGGTCAAATTTTTGGCAAATTCCAAGACTTGTTTCTGTAAACTCTGCGGCATCCCACGCAACTGCTCAACCACTTCGTCAAGAATCGATACATCCATTTTGATCTCTGTCGAACCTGTTAAGCCTATTCTAATTTGGACAGGTTGATCTACAAGCTGATGAACTCTAAACCCCAACAAGTAGGGTTGAAACTACTCTCTAACCAAGGGTTTACGGTTACTTAGTGAATTGTTAGACCTCACAGGCTCTCAATAAACTCTTCAACTGTAACTTGTGCTTGCTTGAGAATTCCACTCAACGTACCAATCTTCAATTCCCGATGCACAGGGACAATGCAGCCAATTTCGCCTTCTTCGGTTTCCTTCTTCATTACAACATGACTACCTGTTTGCCGAACTTGCTCGAATCCTAAACGCCCAAGTGCTCGAATCGCCTCTCTACTTGAGATGCGTGGCAACTTAGGCATAGCTGACCTCAATGCTGGTAACGAATCTAGGAGAGGTTTCAGGTAGAGGAAATTCCTCCAAGTAGAGTCGTGTTGCCTCTCTCAACCCCGCGATCGCCTGCTCGATCGTTTCCCCCTGCTCGACTGTGCCAACCTCTGGACATTCAGCGATGTACACATCCTCTTCTTTATAGAGAATGACTGTAAAGCTACGACTCTTCATCGTGTTTTATCCTCAAACCCCCTTTCAGAAAGCATAACATCACCCTTCTCCAGAAATCGGCAAAAGGTGAATAGCTACCTACCCCTCTTTTGTCAGTTTCCGGAATTAACAAGTAGTAGATAAACCCTTTCATCCAGAAGAATAAACAGGTTTGAATTGATTCATGGCACTAATTAGATGATTAAATCCAAGCAATAAGTTGGAATTGGGAAAAATATCTAACCAAGGATAAACCAACCAAAACGATAAGAGTGGTTGGACAACTAATCGCAGATTATTTAGAACATACTTCCATCCGCTTTTATGATTCCATTGTTGATGGTTAGAAAAATCAACAAAATTACTTTTTTGACTCTTAGTTTGAATTTGATCAGATTGAGCTATAGCCAAAAAAGCTGGAGAATTTAAACTAATCATTGTATAAACACAAAAAATGACCTCCCACCACCTTTCAATATCCTTAAAATTAGTAAAGCGATAATCTGTCCAACCCAATTCCTGTTTACACTGCCGCAAGCCATATTCTACAAGGCTTTTTCTGGGCAGATGCTCTGTCCAGAAACAAGCCGCCCATGTTCTCATTCCATATAAATCACCTAAAGTCTTCTTCAAGGGAACTTGAAGATTCGTCATGATAAACGAAGTAGAATTTTCCGGCATGGTTGCTGGGTCAGTAGTTATTTCCCAATAAGTTATCGCTCTTCTTTTACCGTAAACTATTTCTCGAATGTATCTGGTTGATGATTTTTGATTGCTAAATGTTCTCTCAAATTTGCACCACCTCAACGCCCTAACGCTTTGACTGGCTGGCAACCAAACTCCATGATTAGAACGAAATCGCTACAACATAAGCGAGCTTGTATAGGGTTAATTTTTGAATGAATTGGCTACTTTCACCATATAAGCTATCAGCTAGTACCAGTTCAATATTAAAGCCCTCATCCATTAATTATGCAATAATTTCAGTTGCTAACTCTATTTTAGTTTTATATTTATCTGATTCTTTTAGCGTCCCAATAGGCTTGTATATTTTTACACTTAATGGAAATGTTATATTCTTGTAAACTCCATAAGCATTAACTGTAACTATCCCATTATCTATTCTTCCTACACTTCCTAGATATTGCCTCGCTACATAATCGGTCTTTTTACCGTTCGGAGTTCGGCGAAGGCTCACTCGAGCCGCTGAGCTCACGGTCGAAGCCTTTTTTTCTATCTCCGGTTTCATCTATTACTAGCGTAATTACATTTCCATTTAATGCTTTTTTGATTTTCTGCAATTTTCGGCTCTTCAATTCATTTACTGACCAGTCTGAATTGGCTATAAAATGATGTAATGACTGGGCTGAATTTATACTCACTACCTTTGCTATCTCTGGCAGTGATTTTCTTTTGATTGGTGAAATTAATCCCAAGTGTAAATATTTTAAACACTCATAATTTCTTACTTCTTTAAATAGATCTTTATACGAGGCACAATATTCATCTACGATTGCTACTGTTGGGTGGGCATCTCTTACCAAATGTTTCAGGATTTGTAATTCGTTGTCCATTGCCCTATCTACTTTATAGAGTTTTATCTTTCAATTCTTTTATTTATTAGATCCGGAAACTGACAAAAGAGGGATAATTTATACTCCCCGTCGCCGTCGCAAAAAACGTTTGGAAGTGTATAGGCTGGAAAATGGAGAGTATGTATTACAGCATGGTAATCCTGTATGGCTACCTGAAATTGGCTTAGGAATTGGCAGCGAACGCGGTACTTATACAGCACGTACCCGAGAGTGGTTGTACTGGTATGACAATACTGGCAAAAGAATCCCCACTGCCGAAGAAAGAGCGGAACGAGCGGAACGTCTAGCTACGAAATTGCGAGAATTCGGACTTAACCCAGATGAGATATAAAAACAAGAGATACTATGTGTGAAGCGCTCAAATAAGCGCGATCGCGCTTACTTACACCGATTATGACCACAACCACTGACTTTCTCAGCCACCTCAACCCCAGTCAACGCACAGCAGTAGAACATTATTGCGGCCCTTTATTAGTGGTTGCAGGAGCTGGTTCCGGCAAAACCAGAGCGCTTACTTATCGTATTTCTAATCTAATTCTTAAGCACCGCGTCGATCCTGAAAATATCCTCGCTGTAACTTTTACCAATAAAGCAGCGCGGGAGATGAAAGAGCGCATCCAAAAGCTATTTGCTGAACAACTAGCAGTTCAGAAATATGGTAAGCCTTTGGAGAAGTTGCCAGCGCATGAACAAACAAGTTTGCGATCGCACGTCTACAAAACATATATCAAAGATTTGTGGATTGGTACATTTCACAGCCTCTTTTCCCGCATTCTACGCTTTGATATTGAAAAATACCAAGACGAAAAAGGACGGAAATGGAATCGGAATTTCTCCATATTTGATGAATCTGACGCTCAAGGCTTAGTTAAACAAATTGTCACTAAACAGCTAAATCTAGATGACAAAAAGTTTGAGCCGCGTTCTGTCCGCTATGCAATTAGTAATGCCAAAAATCAAGGTTTTTCTGCCGAAGACTATGAAAAAGAACAGCCAAATTATCGCGGTCGAGTAATTGCTGAAGTTTACAACCACTATCAGAATGCTTTAGCCGAAAATAACGCTTTAGACTTCGACGATCTTATTCTTGTTCCTGTACGGCTATTTGAACAAAATGAACACGTATTAGGCTATTGGCATCAGAAATTTCGTCACATTTTAGTAGATGAGTATCAAGATACTAACCGTATTCAATATGACCTAATTCGCCTGTTAGTAACCAATGGGGAAACAAGAAAAAGTAATTGGAATTGGCAGAATCGTTCGGTTTTTGTTGTGGGTGATGCTGATCAATCAATTTATAGTTTCCGTATGGCAGATTTCACAATTTTGCTAGAATTCCAAAATGATTTTGGCGACGGTTTACCAGACGAAGATACTCGGACAATGGTAAAACTCGAGGAAAACTACCGCTCTAGAGAAAACATTTTAGAAGCAGCTAACGAGTTAATTTCAAATAATACGCAACGCATAGATAAAGTTCTTAAACCAACACGAGATGCAGGAGAACTTATTTATTCTTACAGAGCGGATGATGAAATTGTTGAAGCTCAATTTGTCGTCAATCAAATCCGCTCTTTAGAACGCCAGTACCCAGATATGAATTGGGGTAGTTTTGCGATTCTTTACCGCACCAATGCTCAGTCTCGCCCGTTTGAAGAAATGCTGGTGCGATCGCGTATTCCTTATACAATTGTTGGTGGTTTGAAGTTTTACGATCGTAAAGAAATTAAAGACGTAATTGCATATTTACGTGCGATTGTCAATCCATTTGATAGCGTTAGTTTGTTGCGGGTAATTAATACTCCGCGTCGGGGAATTGGTAAAGCCACGATTGACGCTCTTGTTAACGCTGCACAGCAATTAAGTTTACCTTTGTGGGAAATTCTGAGTGATGAAACATCAGTTAATACATTAGCGGGACGTTCGGCTAAAGGTGTTAATAGTTTTGCTAAATTAATTAGTCATTGGCAAGAACAATTAGATACAGTTCCAGCTTCAGAAATTGTCCAAGGAGTGATGGAAGACTCTGGTTATATCAGAGACTTGCAAAATCAGGGTACAGACGAAAGCACAGACAGATTGCAAAACCTCCAAGAACTCTACAACGCTGTATTGCAATTTGAAGAAGAAAACGAAGATGTAACTTTAGGAGCTTTCCTCGCAAGTACCGCTTTAACGTCTGATTTGGATAACTTGGAAGAAGGACAAACAGCGATTTCGCTATTAACATTACACGCTTCTAAAGGACTAGAATTTCCTGTTGTGTTTCTAGTAGGGTTAGAGCAGGGACTATTTCCTAATTTCCGCTCTTTAGACGATCCAAATGCTTTGGAAGAAGAGCGGCGTTTGTGTTACGTGGGTATAACTCGCGCTCAAGAATTATTGTATCTTTCTCATGCGCGTGAGCGTCGCCTGTACGGTTCTCGCGAACCCGCCGTTTCTTCCCAGTTTCTCAAAGAATTACCTGAAGAATTAATGACTTCCAGGCATCCTACAGGAGGAGCTAGCAATCATAGCGGCTCACAGCAGCGCTTACCGCGCTCAGATAGTCAAGAGATGAGCCGAGGTGCAGGTGTATCTATCAGCCAGCAAAATTGGCAAGTAGGCGATCGCATTCTGCATAAAAGCTTTGGTATTGGTGAAATAACTCACATCTTCGGTTCAGGTAACAAAATTTCTCTAGCAATCAAGTTTCCCAGTCTTGGACAGAAAATCATTGATCCCAAAATTGCCCAACTAGAACGAGTAAAATAATCCAACTAAATTAGAAAAATAATAGAGATACGTAAACTATTTTAGTAACAAATTTTGTATTTCTACGGAGGCTCAGGTACTATTTAGAGTATAGATAGGTTCAGCCTAAGCATAAAACTTTGCTGAACCAAAAATTAACAGATGAAAAAGTAATATGAGAAAGCAGCTTCGGACAATAATGCTAATTACAGCCTTAGTCGGGTCAGTATCAAATTTTGCTACAAAAGCAGCAGCACAGTATGTAAACCCATATACAGGAAATACTTTTAACAATCCTGTTTCATCGTATTTAGATACAGTGATTCAAGGAAATATGCAAACGCAGAATCTATTAATTCAGCAGAGTATAAACAGAAGCATTTTAGAGCGTTCTATTCAACAGCAACAAGGCACAACTGAGCAAAATCCATCAACATCTGAACCTAGTTCTAGTGAGGAACCTACTGCTGTTGATGATAGCAATCTAGCCGCAGCAACTTCTTTTAAACCTGTTGCGCGTTCAGTAGTACCGCAAAAAATTGCGGCTCAAATTGGTAAGACTCCGCAAGAGCAGCAAGAATATGAAAGCGATATTAATCAACTTTTGGAGTTTTATGAAAGCTACGTGCAGGACTCAAAATGGCAACTGAATGATGTTGCTCATGCGATGAGCTATTACATTGGAGCTAATTATTACGTATACACAGACGGAAAGGAAATAGGCGATCGCGAACGTTCAGCGCTATATCAGACAGTATCAAAATTCCTGGCTACAAACAAGGATTATCAGGCGTTGAGTGATGCCGACAAGCAGGAAATGTACGAGGCAATGGCGATTCAGGGTTCACTACCCCTGTTAGGCTATAAAAGTGCGATCGCCGAAGGTAATAAAGAAGCAACTCAGGGGTTCCGTCAGAATGCTCAACAAAATTTGGAGAGTTTATTTGGTGTCCCAGTGGCAAAAGTCAAGTTTACAGATGACGGTATTGTATTTCAAAAATAATTTGTGCAAGGTTTCCTAAATTTAAACAAGCCAGTTGGATTTACTTCTCATGACTGCGTAGCGCGGGTACGGCGATTGACGCAGCTTAAGCGTGTGGGACATGGGGGAACTTTAGATCCGGCTGCTACAGGCGTTTTACCGATCGCTTTGGGTAAGGCAACACGGCTATTGCAATTTCTCCAGCCAGACAAAGCTTATAAAGCAACAATTCAATTAGGTATTACAACTACAACTGATGACTTAGAAGGAGAAATTATTACTTCTCAGCCTGTATCTGAATTAAGCCTAGAAGCAGTGAAAGCAGCGCTTAAATCCTTTGAGGGAACAATTGAGCAGATCCCACCTAGTTATAGTGCAATTCAGGTACAAGGTAAACGTTTGTACGATTTGGCGCGAAGTGGTAAAAAAATTGAAGTTCCAGCGCGTATAGTTGAAGTATTTAAAATAGAAGTTTTAGATTGGCAACCGGGGGATTTCCCTAAGCTAGATGTAGCGATCGCCTGTGGTGCTGGTACTTATATTAGAGCGATCGCGCGTGACTTAGGCGCAGCTTTAAAAATTGGTGGCACTCTCGCCGCTTTGACACGCACTACAAGCAGTGGTTTTCAATTAGCAGATAGTCTCACTCTAGAGCAATTAGAAGCTGATCTACAACAAGGAATATTTAATCCTATTCCACCAGCAGCCACTTTAGAGCATCTTCCAATTGTTACTTTATCAGCCACGATTGCTCAAAGATGGTGTCAAGGTCAGCGCATTCCCTGGAATGATACTTTAGATAATTCTCCAAATACTCCCTTACAAATTTATCAAGAAGGCGGGATCTTTTTAGGCATTGGTCATCTAGTTAATTCTGATACAGAGCAAATACTTATTCCCCAAATGGTTTTTGAACCAATGTAATAATTACATCACTTCCTGTTTCCAAGCTATTAACACTTGCAAATGCTGTATAAAGCCGCTTCTTGACAATTGATCTAGCAAAGCGGCTCAATAGTGACTGGATAATTATTTAGCTTGGCGATAGTCAAGTAGCAGGGTTGCCGCCTTTTGATAACACGATAATGCTGGAATATTTGCAACGGGGGGTAGCAGATTACATCCAAATAATAGAAAAGAAGCGTCCCTGTAGTTGTTTACGAAGACTGTATTAATTGACAATTGTATATAAAATAATGTGGTTAATCATTAATTTAACTCAATGACGGAAGAACAAAATTGGCATAATGAAGCAGCGCAGTTGCTTACTCAGTTTTCTAGTAGTTCTGTACGAATGTACTCTACTTTTGACTTTGGTAGACAAAAGAACTTTGGCTGTATCTCTGTAATTGTTCCTCATAATACAGCTAATGCACTTCTTCTAAATATCAGAAAAAATTTACAACCTGGGTTAATTGCATTTACTGGAACTACTTAATGGCTATTAGATGAAAAACATGATGGAGTAGAGCTTGTTATTGGTACTGGAGATTCACAATTTGATATTTTGCGTATAGCACAGTCTGATGCCGCAAATTATGGCATGGATACTAAAGATTTGATAGAAAAGCTGCAACAGTATGATGAAGATTTTGGAATAAATATTGTTCATGCACAGACAGATACTGTGGGATTTGAAATATTGAATATGCCTTCTAATTTATTAACGTTTGCAGAGGATATTTCTAAATTTTGCCCTGATATCGTAAATCAAGGCTGTGGTTCAATATCTAACTTAATAGAAATCATAGATATAACTGGACAAATTTTACTTTGGTGGGATTAGTTTTATTAGTTATATGAATAATTCTCGCTTAGTTAAAATTAGTAAATATCTTAGTAAACATCTGCGACATCAACCCGATCGCCTTGGCATTAAACTTGCTCTTGGTGGCTGGATTTCTGTAGATGAACTTCTAAATGCGTGTGCAGAACATTCTTTTCCTATTTCCCGTAGTGAATTAGATCAAGTAGTTGCACAAAATGACAAACAACGCTTTTCCTTCGACTCTACAGGCACTTTAATTCGTGCCAATCAAGGGCATAGTGTAGAAATTGACTTACAGTTAGAACCAGCGATTCCCCCCAATGTGCTTTATCACGGTACGGGACACGGTGCAGTTCAATTAATTATTCAAAATGGTTTGTCAAAAATGTCGCGCCATCATGTCCACTTATCAAAGGATATAGAGACAGCACAAAAAGTAGGCGCACGGCATGGAAAACCTGTTGTTCTTGCCATAGATGCAGCTGCGATGTATAAAGCAGGTTATACGTTCTACTGTTCGGATAATGGAGTTTGGCTAGTAGATTGTGTTCCACCTGAATATTTACGGCAGATTTGACTCAATAGCCTTACCTCTACTTTGAATCACTGATTGAGAGAATATAAACACAAAGAGAGTATCTCTCCTCTTTGTTGAGTTTTTAGATGATTGACATATTTATGTCATTTTTGTCCATGAAACTAAAAGTTTAGGAGTTTTTGAAGTGCGAGAGTACAAATGCTGATGTTTCTTATCTAAATTGTGAATGATATGTCAGACAAAGTGGCAGCACCCAAGCCAGCACTAACATTTGTAGATGCGGTAGCTATAACCGTAGGTATTGTTATCGGTGCAGGCATTTTTGAGACACCATCCCTTGTTGCCGCTAGTGTAGGCAGTGGAAGAGTCGCACTCCTGGCTTGGTTCTTGGGCGGCGGTATGTCATTAATAGGCGCTCTGTGCTATGCAGAGCTAGCAACAGCATATCCACATACTGGCGGTAGTTACCATTACTTGCAGCGCGCCTTTGGTAAAGACGTCTCCTTTTTGTTTGCTTGGGCAAGAATGATGGTAATTCAAACCGGCTCAATTGCGCTCCTAGCGTTTGTGTTTGGAGACTATGCTTCGCAGTTATTTCGTCTAGGTGATTATTCACCTTCTCTGTATGCAGCTTTTGCTGTTGCAACCTTGACGGGTTTGAACATCATTGGTATTCAGCAAGGAAAGTGGACACAGGTTTTGTTTACAGCCGCCGAAGTCCTCGGTTTGCTAATAGTTGCCGTCATTGGTCTTACTTCTACCTGGAACTCTCCACTTACGGTAACGGTTGAGCCTACGACTCAAGCAGGTTTGGGATCAGCGATGATTTTCGTACTGTTATCTTTTGGCGGCTGGAACGAAGCAGCTTATATCTCGGCAGAGTTGCGTAACGTCAGGCGCAACATGGCGCGATCGCTATTCTGGAGCATTGGCATCATCACGGTGAGCTACTTGCTAATTAATTGGGCATATATCCAAGGGCTAGGGATTTCAGGAATGGCAGAATCAAAGGCTGTGGCAGCTGATTTGATGCGCCGCGCTGTTGGTGAGCCTGGCGCTGTATTTATCAGCTTGCTGATCGCTATTTGTAGTTTTGGTTCCATAAACGCCACAATTTTCACAGGCGCTCGCACTAACTACGCACTCGGTCAAGATTTTTCGCTGTTCGCATTCCTCGGACGTTGGCGCGATCGCACCAACACCCCGACGAATGCATTGTTGGTGCAGGGTGCGATCACTTTATCACTGATATTGCTTGGTACGCTGACGCGCGATGGCTTTAAGACAATGGTAGACTACACAGCCCCTGTGTTCTGGTTGTTTTTTCTGCTAAGTGGTCTGTCTCTATTTGTATTACGGATGCGGGAACCAGAAGTTCCTCGTCCATTTCGGGTTCCCTTCTATCCCCTCACACCACTGCTATTTTGTGCAATTTGCATCTATATGCTGCAATCCAGCACAGCTTACACAGGAGTCGGGGCATTAGTGGGCGTAGCAGTGTTGTTATTAGGAATGCCATTGCTATTAGTATCGCGACGGATACGTAGTTGAAATTTTGCAAGGAGAAAAAAAGATGCAGTTCCGACAAACACTATTATTAATTGTCACAACTATGAGTATTGCCAGTTTGGGAGTAGCAGGCTGCACTCCACAAACTCAGACAAATGCTCAAAGCACACAACCTGTAACTTCTGTTCAGACACCGCAACGTGAACCTGACGTTGTTTATGTACCAACGCCTCAAGAAGTTGTTGATAAAATGCTGGCACTCGCTAAAGTAACGAAAGATGATGTCATCTACGACCTTGGCAGTGGTGATGGGCGGATTCCAATTACGGCAGCGCAAAAGTTTGGTACGAAGGGTGTCGGCATAGATATTAATCCAGAACGCATCCAAGAGGCTAACGCCAACGCTCAAAAGGCAGGAGTAAGCGATCGCGTGAAGTTTCTCAACCAAGACCTGTTTAGCAGCAACTTCAGTGAAGCAACAGTAGTAACCCTTTACCTACTACCTGAGCTGAATGTGAAATTGCGACCTCAGCTATTCAAGCAACTTAAGCCTGGGACTCGCGTCGTATCCCACGACTTTGATATGGGTGATTGGAAACCAGATCAAGTTGTGCAAACGCAGGATGGTTCCAACATTTACTTATGGACTATCCCCGAGAAGGTTCCAGCAAATTTACGTTAAGCATGAGCCAAGTCTACTGGCTGAGAATTATCACACTAGCTACACGATTAATTGTACCCAAGTAACTGGTAAAGCACTTACATAATACTATCCAGGACTTACGCAGCCACCGCTCCCCCAACAGAGTTAATCTCCCTCCTGTCCCCCTTTTTAAGGGGGAAGCCAGAGGAGGCTACGCCATTAAAACCACGGGGGCTATCATATTTTCCCCCTTCTCAATGGGGATTAGGGGGAACTATGATTTTGACTTTAAGTGCATAACTTCTAATTTAAAAATACGTATATTTACTTAGTGATTGCAGTAAAAATTAGCAACTAAGTCTATAAATAATTATACTCAAATCACCTTAACAAACTTTTCGCTCTTAAGCCTAGGACTTAAGGGTGGTACTGGTGCTTGATCAAACAGTCGGCAATGCGAGGCGCGGCTCCTGGTTTACCCATCCGTCGCCAGCCATTGTCAGCAATTAGCTTTAGTCTATCTGGATCGCCTAGTAGAGATTGCACTGCATCAGTAACTTGCGTCGGTTGATCTACCAAAATTAGAGATGCACCTAGTAAACGACTTTGAGCTTCAGCAAAAGCGTAAGTAAATTGGGGTCCTTTGCCTGGAAATGCGATCGCAGGTTTACCCAATCCCGCAAATTGTTCTGTTGCTGTCCCAGCCATCGCGATCGCCATGTCTCCAAGCTGTAAGCAGTCGTTATAAGCGTGTTGCGTCAGAATTAACGAAGCATTTTTATACTTAAATGTGATGTCCGAAACCGGTGATTCACTATTTACTTGTTGGAAACCAGCTTTTACCAGAGTTTGGCATAGAGGTTCTAAGCTTAAACTGGGGGCGATCGCGCCGAGAAATAATAGTGAGCGATCGCTAATTGTTTCAACTAAATCTGTCACCGCTATGATCATTTGTTCCCAATTGGCGTAAGCTTCAGGAGGTCTAGAACCAGGAAACAGAGTGATATTGAGCGATCGCTTTTGTTCCGTATCCGAGGTATAGAATTGTGGTATCACTGCATCTAGCTGATCCATCATCGGATTACCCAAATCAAAAGCTGGAATATCCCACTTTTGTAGAGTCTTTGTTGTCAGTGAGTCTCTGGGAAAAACTGCCTTACATTTTTGACGACTCATTAACCAGCGTTCCCAAGGAAGGTAAACTGAACCTGACCAGCCTTCTAAAGAATTAAAGAGCGATCGCCTGGGTAATGTCCCGTGTTCATCCCGCAAATAATATTCTGATTTCGCCGTACCAACAAAAGCATAATTAGTACCACTTGCCCAGGCAAACAACAAAGGTACAATATCTCCTACAGCTAAGATTACTCCACCTTGTTTTGCCCAAGTACGTACTGCTTTAATTTGAGCGAAAGTTAATTGAATTAAACCACCGCGTACATCGCGTACTAACTGTCGCCCATCCATGTATATAAAACCACCAGAAGGCATAGTTTGTACTGACCCAATTAAGGGAATACCTAGCTGAGTATAAGCTCGTCCTTCACCAACTAGCGGTAGAGCGGTAATATTAATCTGCGTTGACTGCCTTAGTTCCTGCAAAATACGCACAGCAATAATATCTTCTCCATGACCATTACTAAGGCAAAGTAATCGTAATTTAGGAGTATTGGAGGTTGAGGAAGCTGATAATATCATGCAGAGGCAAAAGAGTGAGTAGTGAGCAGTGAGTAGTGCAGAAAGTACAATACTCATCTTTGATTGATGAAAATAGCTAAAAACTGTGACAAGAAAGGTGCGAAAGCGGAGCCGAAACTGCTTTGGTCGATCTTCAAGCTCTAGACTACCATTACTCACTCTCCACTACTCACTACTCACTTCTATTGAAACGGTGTGTAAGTTTGTAATTGGAGTTAGGATTATTGCCATCTGCTAACGCCTAAAACATATTTTCTAATTGATATCGCTCAGGCTGATTTTATGCGTGTTTCTTGTGCTGCAATTTTTACTTTGGCTACCCTTACTTCGTTGGATTTAAACCATAGAGTGAGCGCTAGTCCTATGCAAATACCTGAGCAAAGATTAAACAGCAGTAACTTGGTGCTTCAGGCGCAGCAGGAAGTAGGGATAGGCCAACAATCTCAATCGGCTGTGCAAGCCAGTAACACGCTCAACGATGCCCAGTATTATCAAGACTACCAAAAAGCAGTTGTAGTGCCAACAGAGGATGCCGCTAATAACGTATTAAATCAAACACAGCTATCAACTAACTCGCAACCACCAATTCTCAATCAGTCTTCATCAGTATCAATCCCCGTCCCCCCTGCAAACGATTTAGTTGTAACTGCAACTGATGTCCAGATTGTAGGCGCGAGTGAGGAGTTAGAGCAGAATATTCGTAAAGTAATTCAAACTCGTGCTGGTGAAGAAACGAGTGCAGGAAAGCTACAACAGGATGCCTTGGCAATTTTGAATACAGGTTTAGTAGCTGATGCGCGGGTAGATAGCCGCAGTACACCATCAGGGTTGAGCGTAGTGTATCAAGTTGAGCCTGTAATAGTGCGATCGCTACAACTTTCTGGAGCCAAGGCGCTACCTCTAGACGTAGCACTTGACCGCTTCAAACCACAGCTAGGTAATCCCATTAGTCCAACTACTATTAGCCAAAGTGTAGATCAAATTAATCTGTGGTACGCCCAAAATAACTATCAGCTTGCACGGGTATTAGCGGTACGACCAAGCTCAGATGGGGTGCTGAGGCTTGAAGTAGCTGAAGGCGTTGTCGATGATGTAAAATTTCGCTTTTTCAACGAAGACGGTAAGGCAATTGATCACGAAGGAAAACCGATTCAAGGTCGCACTCAGCAAAATTTTTTACGCCGCGAATTAAAAATTAAACCAGGTCAAGTGTTCCGTGAGGATTTAGTGCAACAAGACTTGCAGCAGCTTTACCAAATGGGATTATTTCAAAGTGTCAATGTAGCGTTAGAAGGAAATGCCAAATCTGTTGATGTTATTTACAAATTGACAGAGATTCCTACAAATGCAGTCAATCTAGGTGGTGGTTATAACCAAGACAGTGGAATTTTTGGCACTGTAAGCTATAAAGACCACAATGTAGGCGGAATCAATCAACAACTAGGCGTAGATATCCAAGCAAGCCCACGAGATTTGCAATTTGGCGCTAGTTTTACCAGTGCTTATCGTCCCACTAACCCCGATCGCCTTGGCTATCAAATTAGGGCGTTTAGTAACAGAGGAATTTCTGAAACATTTAACGACGATATCAACCTTCCGAATGATGACAAAGTTCGGGAACGTCAATTTGGCGGTAGTATTACATTGCAGCGACCAATTGATGACTGGCAAACATCGTTAGGGTTGAATTATACGCGCACAAGTATTCGCGATCGCGATGGCAAAATTTCCCCCGTTGATGAATTGGGAAATCCTCTTTCTTTCAGTGGGACTGGTATTGACGACTTGGCAACAGTATCTTTTACTGCAATGAAAGATCAGCGAGATAACCTCATAAATCCCACTCAGGGTTCGGTACTTAGTTTCAGCACAGAACAATCAATTCCAATTGGTCTAGGCAACATTTCGATGAATCGACTACAGGCGAACTATAGCCACTATTTCCCTGTCGACTTGCTAGGTAAAACAGAGTCAGTATTAGCCTTTAATATCCAGGGAGGAACAACAATTGGCGATTTACCGCCTTACGAAGCGTTTAACTTGGGCGGTGTTAATTCGGTGCGCGGCTACGGCTTAGGTGATATTGGTAGTGGTCGCTCTTTTGTATTAGCCTCTGCGGAGTACCGCTTCCCGATTTTCAATTTAGTAAGCGGTACAGTTTTTGCAGACTTCGGCTCAGACTTAGGTTCTGGAGATACAGTTTTAGGAGAACCAGGGGTTGTACGCGGGAAGCCAGGAAATGGTTTTGGCTACGGTGTTGGTTTGCGGCTAGATTCACCGATTGGATTAATCCGCGCTGACTTTGGAATTAATGACCAGGGAGACAGCAGACTACAATTAGGCATCGGTCAACGGTTTTGAAGAGGCAAGATATCTGGTTAACTAACAAAAGTTTTAGGGAGGCGATCGCACTATTTGTTTTCGTCTAACTCAATTAGGATTGGTTGCCACTCATGCTCAGACTTGAATACTTCTTGAACACGCTTTTGAAATGCTGATAGTCCTCCTTGGTTATCCCACTGTTGTTTAAAATCTTGTATATTTTCCAACTCAATAACTTTTCCATCGGGAGGAAAATGAATTGGACAATCAAACACTTTTTTATTAGCTGGAGGGTTATCCCAATCTTTTGTCATCCAAACTACTTGGACAAGGCGACAAATATTAAAGTCCGGTTTAGAGCCTTCACTATAAAGAGTGTTGTTCAGAAGTTTGACGATATGTGTTACCTTTGCATACTGCCTTAGAATGATTAGTTCACCTTCCTTTGGTTTGTAAGCATTCTCCTTATAACTATCTCTCCAATGCAAGCGAAAAATCCTTAAATCGGAGTCAATATTGTCATAAGCCCAGTCTTTATCGTTAGGCTTTACATTCTTCGTCCACTTTAATCCTGCCAAATCCATATTTTTATTTTTGTTTTTGTGTCAAAAAGCGATTGAGTAGTGAATTTAGAAGCTTCTATTTATAAAGTTCCCTGGAATCCTGCCAAACTAACAGTTGCGGATTTAAAGTATAAATTCCCACAAAAGACTTACTGGGTAATAGTCTCAGTATTTTTATCAGTCAATCGGGGTAAGAGGCAGTATTAAAATTAAAACTTCTGACCAATGCAATCGGTTGTGGGGTGGATATGCTAGTTGGGAAAATGTTGCAGCGTGGAAAATATACCATAGAGCAGGAACTAGGGCGGGGTGGCTTTGGGATAACGTTTAAAGCCACTCATCAGTATCTAGGTCAGCCAGTAGTGATTAAAACGCTCAATGAGTCGTTACAACAAGATCCTGAGTTTGTCAAGTTCCAGCGCTCCTTTCAAGATGAGGCGCGACGATTGGCTTTGTGTGTCCATCCCAATATTGTGAGAGTCAGCGACTTTTTCATTGAAGATCAGTTGCCATACATGGTTATGGATTATATTCCTGGTCAAACTTTGGATATGGTTGTGTTTCCTGATAGTCCCTTGTCAGAGGAAACTGCAATTCACTATATTCGGCAGATTGGGGCAGCGTTGCAAGTAGTACATCAAAATAACTTACTACATCGAGATGTAAAGCCGCAAAATATCATTTTGCGTCAAGGCACTCAGGAAGTAGTGCTGATTGATTTTGGCATTGCACGAGAGTTTACCCCAGGTTCAACGCAGACTCACACTGGCATGGTTTCAGATGGCTATGCACCGATTGAACAATATCTCTCTCAAGCACCCCGGACACCTGCAACTGATGTCTATGGTTTGGCGGCAACACTTTATACATTGTTGACAGCAAAAGTTCCCATTGCCGCAAGTTTACGCGATCGTGTCCCAATGCCAGCCCCCCGCGATTTACAACCTCAATTGACTGTTGCTATTAATCAAGCAGTGATGCGAGGAATGGCAGTAGAAGCTCGTTTTCGACCAAATGCGATCGCTGATTGGCTATCGCTGTTACCTATTCAATCACCACAAACAAAGCCGATACCGCAACATACAGTAGCAACGGTAGCTTTTATGCCGCCACAGCATAAACCTGTTGTAGCAGCGTCTCAACGACCTGTTGTTAAGTCATCAGCAAAAAGCCCTCTATTGCGTGGTCTTTTAATTGGGGGAGGAGTGGCGCTTGTCGGTGCTGTAGGCGCTGTAGCTTTTAGTAGCGTTTTCTCTAACTCGAATCAGCAACAACCCACACCAGCTATTGTTCAGCCTAGCAGTGACCCCTCACCTGATGTTGTTAACACTGAGTCCACATCGCCTCCAACAATTGAACGTAATACTGCGCCGCCAGTTCAAACGACGCAACCATCTCGGCGTAGGCGATCGCGTTTAAGAGAAGTGCAACCAAAACCAGTGCAAACACCGTCTCCATCACCAATCGTTTCCGAGTCCCCGATTCCAGTCCAGTCACCTACGCCTACTGACACCCCAGCACCTGTTGAGACACCGCCGCCTACTGAGTCGCAAGAAGTACTAATACAGCCTGCTCCTGCAACCGAAACACCACCACCTGTTGTTGTAGAAACTCAGCCAGCTCCTCCAGATGTGATCGTTGAACCCAAATCAAGTAGTGAAGCCAATCGAGGCGAAGCTAACGATGATTCAAAGCGTCAGCGCCGTGATCAACCGGATAAGGACGACAAGCAAGAAGAGAAGCAGCAACGCGGAAAAGAGGATTAATTAATTTTGAGCTGATTTTTCGATAGCCCCTATTATTTAGTCTGTCAGCCACCGCAAAAGAGCCATTTGTTATAGCTGCTCCTGTCTTTCAGACGAAACCGCGCTGGCGTAAGAATCTGTCTTAGGTCTTAGTCTGTTTGGGCATGATGGCGTTGTCCTATTAACCAACTCTACGAGCTTGCGATCGCTCTTGCCAAGTTGCGCCTGTGCGGCGATCGCATCCAAGCGGGCTGCACTAGCCTCAACAGCTAGCGGGAACATCTCACTTTTGCAGTAAGTAATAATAATTAAATAGATAGTAGACAAAAATTTTTTAAAATGCCCTGACAACGATAAAAAAAGCGTCTGGTACTCTAGAAAAATAACGTAACAAAAAGGAGTAAAGACGAGATGGACGGTATTGAGACGTTAGAAAAGGATCATGACAGAATTAGAAGCCTCTTCTGTGAGCTTGAAGGTACTGCTGATCCTCAGAAACTACAGGATTCTTTCGACAAACTCGGCAACATTCTAACCATACACGCTGAAGCCGAAGAGCAAGTTCTCTACCCAGAAGCGCGCAATTGCGAAGGTATTACCGAACTGATTGATCAAGGTTATCAAGAGCATGACAAAGGCGATCAAATGGTTCTGGCAATTAAATCTATCAGCCCTAATGAATCTGAATTCAAAGAAAAAGTTAGGGAATTACAGGAGTTTATGCTGAGTCATTTGGATGAAGAAGAAAACGAGCTTTTTCCCAGAGTACGCCAGTCTATGAACGATAAAAAATTGGAGCAACTTGGTACTCAACTTAAGGAGACTAAAGCTGATGTTGCACACAAAGTAATAGATTAATTCTTATTAACTGCCCAGCAAAAAAGTAGCACTTAGTAAAACAACTAGATTAACAGGGTATCCCATTAATTTAGTTGTTTGTCACTGACTTTATAGGGCAAATTTATTCGTTTAGCTGCTAGTAAGGTTTGCAACTAGGTTCGTTCAACACGCGCCGATTATTTTTTTAGCTACTTCGCCTCAAACTGATCTTTTGTAGCTCCGCAAACAGGACATACCCAGTCTTCAGGTATGTCTTTAAAAGGCGTACCTGGTTCTATTCCAGAGTCTGGATCTCCTTGCTCTGGATCATACGCATATCCGCAGACTGTGCATATACAATCCTCCATACTTGATATCTCCTGATTGATGACCTACTTGCATAGTACAAGTATTCAGAACAGAGCTTCAACTTCTAACCCAGTGCTGCACAATCAAGTCATGATTTAGGGAGGCCGAGGGGTAATCCAATACTTTAGGTAATGAAGTAGCAAGCTACTGGATGCCTTCAATATCTCAGTAGACTTTGAATAATATAAACTATACGCGATTTAAGCAAGTTAAATAATGCCTTGTGGTCAATGTCATCAATTGGTTGGTTCATCAACATACTTTTGGGCATATTCCTAAAAATCGCTTAATTTACACATTTTCTAAATACCCATCATCATCTGAAACTGTTGGTAATCTTTTGGTGTGTCAATGTCTATTTCACCTTCTGGAAAGGGGACAGAAAAGACTTGCTCAGAGTGTCTTCTAATTAGATGTTTTGCGCCTTCGGTAGCATTTAGAGTCATCAGTTCTGGAAAAAAAGCGCGGCTGAAAAAGGCTGGTACGCCTAATGTAGCTGCATACTCTGAAGCAACAATAGATTTACCTGTGAAACGGTATGCTGCAATTAATTGGTCGATGATTTGGGTAGAAACAAAAGGCTGATCGCAAAGAGTAATCGCAACTCCCTCGATGTTCTGGTTCACCAACGCTTGCATACCAACTACAATTGAGGAACTCATCCCTTCAGTCCACCGCGTATTTTCTATTACTGGGACTCTACAGCTGACTTCAGATTTAAGTCGTTCCGCATTTGCTCCAAGTACAACCACTATCGGGTGACACATTGAAGCGATCGCAGCCTCGACAATATACGATAGAAAACTGCGCCCTCGTCGATGAAGTAACAGTTGCTTGGGCGTACCCATCCGCCTTGATGCTCCCGCAGCAAGGATAATTATCCCAATATTTGGTATCACTACCTTTTCACTACTCATGCAATAATGCTCCGTCGAGCTTAAATACATATTTTAGGTTTATTGTCAATATCAAGCGGCTCGTGAATCGACCCTTTGCGGTTTCTCAACAACCCGCCGGAACGGTTAGCAAGAACGGCGCGAATTTCAGCTATGATCGCGAGGGCAATTTCTTCTGGGTTATCAGCCCCGATATCAACACCGATGGGAGCATACAATCGGCTCAGGTTGTTTTCAGTCAATGGTACTCCCTGTTCCAGCAGTTCTCGCAGCAATCGTTCAGTTCTACTTTTTGGACCGAGAATGCCTAAGTAGCGTACAGCAGAGGGTAAGAGCGTTTTCAGAAGTTCTTGGTCTTGCAGGTAGTTGTGCGTCATCACAACTGTTACAGTACGGGGGTCTATAGTGATGTGTTCACGTATGTGTTCTGGACGAGAAACAACTAAGACATCAGCCGAGGGAAATCGCTCTGATGTTCCATAGGCAGGGCGACTATCAACTACAGTTACGTGCCAGCCTAGCTCTTTGGCAAAGCGTACTACAGGCTTCGCATCATCACCAGCCCCGAAAATTATCAGTGGTACTGGTGGTTGGATGATTTCGATGAAAACTTCTGCATTGCCTACAGGCAGTTGGTATTGCTTGAGTATAGATTGGTTATTACTCAGCGCTGCACGAGCATCATTAAGAATGATCGCACCTAAAGCAGTATTGATTTTACTAAGCGTACTTCCATCTTGTTGCAGCATCAGATATGTTCCGACTTGGGAGTGGTAGTCACCCTCTGCACAAAGAACAGTTGCAAGTACGCCCGTCTGCCGCCGACGGTAGCAATCGGCAATAAAGGTAATGGGATTGAATTGGCTTTGTGGCATCAAACGTTCAATGAAAACACGAACTAAACCATTGCAACCAAGCCCTAGTCCCCAGATAATGTCATCAGGCGATGTTGTGTCATACTGCACTAGCATCGGTTCTCCTGATGCGATAACCTGCTGCGATCGCATGGCTACATCTGCTTCCAGGCAACCACCACTGATTGACCCGATGCAACCATTTTGAGTGATCAGCATCCGCGCCCCAGGGCGGCGGTAAGTGGAACCGCGAACTTCAACTACGGTAGCGAGGGCAGCTATCTGACCGCATTCGACTTTCTCGAAGGCAGCGACAATATCCTGTAACTCTTTCATAGTTCTAGACAGTTGCGTACAAGATGTTTACAGTAGTTTTCTATGTGTATCCGAGATACGCTGTGCTGTTTGCTGTAAGTTCTCCAATTAGGTTTAGAACTCGAAGTGTCAAGCTTAGAACTTCAACTATCAAGCGACAAGCTTCAAGGGTGAGGTTTGAAACGCGAAACTCCGAGATCAGAACTTGAAACTTCAAGCTAGGAACTCGAAGCGTCAGGCTCAAAACATGAAACTCCAAGTTTGGAACTTGAACTTCCGAGCTTTAAACTCAAAGCGTCAGGCATGGAACTTGATGTGTAGAGTAAAGAACTCATGCGTTTCAATGCGATCGCGGCTTGTGCAGTTATAAGCAATGTCCGCCCTACTCGTTGTCTCTACAACAACTTGTCTGGCGTAATAGGTAGATCGCGGATGCGCTTACCCGTAGCATGGTAAACAGCGTTAGCTACTGCTGCTGCGACACCAACAATGCCAATTTCACCTACTCCTTTAATACCAAGGGGGTTGACGTGCGGGTCGTTTTCCTTAACAAAAAAGGCTTCAATTGCTGGAATGTCTGCATGAACTGGTACGTGGTATTCGCCAAGATTGTGATTAACGAAGTGTCCGTAGCGATCGTCTACAACAGTTTCTTCATGTAGCGCCATACCAATGCCCATAATGATGCCACCAATCATTTGCGATCGCGCTGTTTTCGGATTCAGGATACGCCCTGCACCATAAGTACCCAAAAACCTTGTCACCCGTACCATGCCTAAATCGGGATCAACTCGCACTTGAGCGAATTGCGCCCCAAATGCGTGCATCGAGTATTTCTTTGCCGCTTCATCCGGTGTTGATTCCACCTCTGCTTCAGTGACTTTTAAATTGTTTCTAGCGAGGATTTCCTGATAAGTTTCGCCACGCGATGAATCACGCTTTGAAAAAATGCGTCCCTCACGGATATCCATGCCTACATTGCTTAAACCTTTAAGGGGCGATCGCGGATCAAGTCTTGCCATGCCTAAAATTTTGGCACGAACAGCGACACAAGCGGATTGTACTGCCGATCCATAACTTGCCGCTCCCCACGAACCACCAGAACCAGGAGTTCTCGGCATCTTCGTGTCACCAATTTCTACACGCACTCGTTCAGTTGGGATACCCAGCGCATCAGCAGCAATTTGGGTTAGCATCGTATACGTGCCTGTACCGATGTCAGTCGCCGCCAGATATACTTGAGCGCTACCATCAGCAAGCAGCCGCACTTTAGCTGAAGATGGCATTCTATTTGTGGGATAAGTAGCGGTTGCGGTTCCCATCCCAATTAGATAACGTCCATCACGCATTGAGCGTGGCTCAGGATTGCGTCGCTCCCAGCCGAAACTCTTTGCACCTTGGCGGAAAGACTCAACTAAAGAACGACTTGACCAAGGTAAGCCTTTTTCTAGATCGCGTTCTGGCTCATTACGCAAGCGCAGTTCAATCGGATCTAACTTCAGCGCGTAAGCTAGCTCGTCCATTGCTGACTCGAACGCAAACATTCCTGGCGATTCGCCTGGTGCGCGCATAATTGTAGGTGTAGGCAGGTTAAGACGCACACCCCGATGTGTGACAAGCAGATTTTGAGTGTCATACAGCATCGGTGTTGCTACGCCAACGTGTTCAATGAACTCCTCAAAGACAGAAGTTTGGGTATGAATTTCGTGGGATATAGCGGTAAGTTTGCCGTCTTTTTTCGCACCTAGACGAATGCGCTGTGACGAGTGGGAGCGAAAGCCGACAGAGGTAAACATTTGCTCTCGCGTGACAACGAGTTTTACTGGACGTTTAACTTGTTGGGCAGCGATCGCAGCTAAAATTGTATGTCCACGAACAGGATACTTAGAGCCGAACCCACCACCAACAAAACTAGCGATTACACGGATATTTTCTGGCGGGATACGCAGCGTATTGGCAACAGTTTTTTGTACGCCGTTGACGTTTTGGGAGGAGTCGTAAAGTGTCAATTGTCCACCATCCCACACGGCAGTCGTGGCGTGAGCTTCCATCGGTTGGTGGTGTTCGTTAGGCGTTGTGTAGGTGTGATCAACCTGCACATCTGCTGCTTTTAACCCGCCCTGGATATCGCCGCGCTGGGTATCTGGTTTTAATGGTATAAGTAAACTTTGCGGCTTATAGGCATTGGCGAGATTTGCTGCCATTACCGTCGCTGGACGCTCTTCGCGGTAGGTGACGCGAAGTAAAGTTGCGGCGTGTCTCGCTTGCTCTAAGGTTTCCGCTACTACGACACCAATATGCTGCCCGTAAAAATTGATTTGGTCAGATTGCAGTACAGGAACAGGCTTTTCAAAAGGATTTTCACCACCAGCACTGCCGCTTTCACCAGACTGAGCATTTGCCGCAGTCACTTGGGCATCACCGCCCGAACTGTCACCGCCACCAGACTGAGGAGAAGCAAGCTTGGGCGCGTTTAGATGAGTGATGACGGCAAGTACACCAGGAGACTTTTGGGCGGCGCTGGTATCAATGTTTGTAATGCGTCCTTTGGCGATCGCACTTTGCACTAACACAGCATGAGCCATGTTTTTCAGGGGAAATTCTGCGGCATAACGCGCTGCACCTGTAACTTTTAGCCGTCCATCGACGCGATCAAGGGGTTTACCAATTGCTTTATTAGTTGGATCGTTCATGCCATTTCTCCTACTTCTGTAAGCGATCGCATAATTGCCCGTTTTGCCATTTCAACCTTAAATTTGTTGTGCTTTTGGGGTTTCGCTTCTTTGACAGTCGCCTCTGCCGCAGCGCGAAATGTCTCTTGATTGACTTTTGCACCAACCAAAATTTCCTCGGCTGCTACCGCCCGCCAAGGCTTGTGTGCTACTCCACCCATTGCCACTCGCGCCGCCCGAATAATACCGTTTTCAATATCAAGCGCAGTTGCAACTGAAACTAGGGCAAAGGCATAAGAAGCGCGATCGCGTACCTTGAGATAATGTGATCGCTTAGCAAATGGTAAATTCGGCAAATCAACTGCTGTAATTAACTCGCCGTGTTGCAATACTGTATCAATCTGCGGTGTGTCACCTGGTAAGCGGTGAAAGTCAGTAATTGGGATCTGGCGATCGCCTTTTGGTCCTTGGACTTGAACTACGGCATCAAGCGCTGCAAGAGCAACGCACATATCAGAAGGATGTGTGGCAATACATTGATCGCTTGCCCCGAAGATCGCGTGAATTCGGTTAAATCCTTCAATAGCTGCACAGCCTGAACCTGGCTCCCGCTTGTTACACGGCATCGCTGTGTCGTAGAAGTAATAGCAGCGAGTTCTTTGCATCAAGTTTCCGCCAACTGTTGCCATGTTCCGCAGCTGTGGGGATGCTCCAGCGAGTAATGCTTGAGAAAGTAAGGGATAGCGTTCTTGAATAATTGCGTTGTAAGCTACGTCGCTATTACGTGCCATAGCTCCAATTCGGACACCATTGCGCGTCACTTCAATTTTTGACAGGGGCAATGAATTGATGTCAATAAGTTGATTCGGTTGCTCAACATTTTCTTTCATCAAATCGAGTAAATTAGTACCGCCGCCGATAAACTTCGCGCTTTGGTTCCGCGAGACGGTATTAACAGCTACATCCTGCTCTGTAGCGCGTGTATAAGCAAATAATTTCATGAGTATTTCTCGTTTTCCCTAGAAATCCGAGCAGTTAAAAGGCGATCGCTTAGACTAATGCCCATCTGCAAAGCTTAAGTCTGCTGGCTACGAGCTTCTTGGATGGCGTTAACAATATTTGGGTAAGCACCGCAACGGCAGATATTACCGCTCATTAGTTCCCGCACTTCGTCATCAGTTTTGGCGTGTCCTTCGTTGAGTAAACCGACAGCAGAGCAAATTTGACCCGGAGTACAGTAGCCGCATTGAAAACCATCATGCTTGATAAAGGCAGCTTGCATTGGATGAAGTTTGTCACCTTGAGCAAGTCCCTCAATTGTGGTTATAGCTGCCCCTTCCTGCATCACGGCAAGGGTTAAACACGAGTTAATCCGCCGCCCGTCTACTAGCACAGTGCAAGCGCCACACTGCCCATGATCGCAACCTTTCTTGGTTCCCGTAAGACCAATTCGTTCGCGCAGCGCGTCTAGCAAGGTGACTCGTGGATCAATTTCTAAAGCGTGTTCCGCACCGTTGACACGCAATTTTACAGGAACAGAACTAGCCTCCATTGAACTTGGTGGAGTGGGGGATAATAATTTCTTTTGGGCAAAAGTCCTCTGGGGAAAGTTGGCGATCGCGGTAACTAAGGTGCTAGCAATCATTAATTGCCCAAATCGTCGGCGTTTGATCCTCAGCTTCATTAAGCTTCTCCTGAAGTCCGCCTAATTTACATGAGCTTAGTTTATGCAGTGACTGAGTTTTTGTCTACTGGTACAGGAAAAGTTTTGTACCTAGCAAAAAGTTCAGCAAATTTCGCTAACTTTCGCTCAGGTGTCATTAAGAAGACAAGGAGGATAGTTGTACTTAGTTCCTGCTCAAATTTTTGTGATCGCTAACATCAACGGTAGCTTTTATTCTCCATTAGTCAATCGTTTTCATAGGCGATCGCTAATTTACCTTAATCTCAAATTTTGCATCAGTCCTATCATCCGCCAGGAAATTCATTTCCGCAGCTTTTAGCTAAAGTAAGCTTTAGCTTACTAGATATAAATTGTAGTCCGTTAAAACGGACTTAAGCTTTGAGCCTGAACTTTAGTTCAAGGCGCTTGTGCAAAATGTCAGCCTTTGACTAGCGCCGCTACGCGCTAGTAACAGATGAAAGAAACACAGGCACAATCGAGTTTTATTGCCGATAGATTTTACACTCTTATTAGTGCCATGACAGTCAAAACCGTCTTAACAATGGTGCGAATTACGCCCGAATGTAAGCCTGGTTCTGGGTGCTGTTGGCGACAATATTGGTGAAGTGATGAAAGTTACTATCCCGTTTAAGAGATTAGTTTTATTTGCCCCACCCAGGCATGGTACGCCCTCTAAAAAACACTACGTAATCTTTACCTATGGGAAAAGCCAAAAACTTTAGAAAACAAAATGCGGGCGCAGATTTCTCACTGATTAACCTGAATGCGGCAGGAATTGATATTGGCGCAGATAGACATTGGGTGAGTGTCCCTGTGGATAGAGATAGTGAGAGTGTACGTAGCGAGAGCTTGTTTCACTGCCGAACTATATGCAATGGCTGATTGGTTAAAGCAATGTAGAATCGAAACCGTAGCAATGGAATCAACAGGAGTTTACTGGATACCTGTGTTCCAAGTTTTGGAAAGTCGGGGCTTTGAGGTCAAGCTTGTGTTTTTGCCCATTACGTCAAAACCGTACCTGGTCGCAAAACAGATATTTTAGATTGCCAATGGCTGCAAAAGTTACATAGCTATGGCTTATTATCTGGTTCATTCCGTCCAGACGACCAAGTCTGTGTTCTACGTAGTTACATTCGACAACGGGATAACTTAATCAAGAGTGCTTGTGTTCACGTACAACGAATGCAAAAAGCTTTGACCGAGATGAGAGATTGCCGGAAGAATTATTCTCCCGGCAACTCTCTCATGAACTTACAGTTGCACAGGGTAATTAGTGACATTACAGATACTACTGGCAAGGCAATTATTAAAGCAATTGTCTCTGGAGAGCGCAACCCACTCACTCTAGCGGCACTCAAGGATGGGCGTATTAAAGCAAGTAATGAGGAAATAGCTGCGTCTCTAACTGGAGACTATCGTTCAGAACAGCTTTTCATCTTGCAACAGGAATTGCAACTATACGAGTTTTATCAAGCACAAATCGCTGCCTGTGATCTGCAAATCGAGCAGTGTTTAGCTTCATTCGCTGACAAAGTTGATGTTACAAAAAAGCCTTTAGCCAAACCGAAACGTCGGGGTACAAAACAACCAGGAAATGCACCCCAATTTGATTTACGTACTCATTTGTATCGCGTTTTTGGTGTGGACTTCACTCAAGTTGATGGCTTTGGTGCTTTGACTGTATTGATATTATTGTCCAAGTTGGGATTAGATCCATCTCGTTTCCCAACTGTTAAGCACTTTAGCTCATGGCTAGGTTTATGCCCTGGTAGCCGCGTTACTGGTGGTAAAGTTAAAAGTTCTCAAACTCGAACTGTTGTTAATCGCGCTGAAGAAATGCTTTCCGTATGGCTGCTCAAACTTTGTGTCGCAGATCCTCTGCTTTGGGAGCTTATTACCGCCGTATGCAAGCGCGTCTAGGTGCACCCAAGGCGGGTGTGACTTTAATTTGATGTATAATAGAAAAGGAGTAAACAAATCAAAAAAAACACTACCCCCTCAGAAAGTTAAAACATGACTGCCACAATTGTCCACGAAAGTGCAGATAGTTTGACCATC
>JAHHHE010000052.1 GCA_019359535.1 Gloeocapsa sp. UFS-A4-WI-NPMV-4B04 | reverse complement strand
GAGCAATCTTAAGTAGTGCTACTGCAATGTCAATTCCGAGCACAGAGCCGTTTGCGCCAACTTTTTTAGCGGCTTCTATCGCAATATTTCCAGTTCCTGTTGCGACGTCCAAAACGAATTGTCCAGACTATAAAGCTGTGTAGTCAAAAAGTGCGATCGCGCGATTACGAGTGGCATCATTATCGTAATCCGTCCTGGCGTTATAGAAATTGGTAACTTCCTGTTTGTACATCATAATGACATGAGTTAGGGATAAGAAAGAGGCAAAATCGATAGGCTGAAAGTGTTAAATTCTCATCCTTGGCTTACCTCGTGCTTAGTCTACAAAAACTATGAATGCTGTATCGATGACTTTTGCCAAGCGTTTGAACCACGGTGGGAGCGCCAACTGTTGGAGAACGGGTTGCAACGACGCAGGCGAGCGCGCAGCTTATGTTTGAGCAAGATCATGACGAAACAGTTTTAGTCATGGAACAACTTCTATGGCAGAACTCAATTTGCGCTCGTGTTGACCTCTCCTCCATCAAGGCGATCGCTCATGATGGCTCTTGCCTTCAAGTTTTACTCGAAACTGCTAACGGTTACTCTATTGAATCTCTCAGTGCTCCTGAGCAAGCTTTTCAAGGTCAACAGAAGGCTTGCTCGTTTTGCTTCCCTTACCCAATCAACTCTCAACAGTGAGAGCGCTAGAACTGCGTTCCTTGATGAAATTCGCATGATTCCTGTTGACTCTAGCAATATTGCTGCTATTGGCTACAGTGATGTTTGTCGTGTTTTGCAAGTTGATTTCTTGATTGGTAAGCGCTATCGCTACCAAGACGTTCCCTCTCAGGTCTTTGATCGCTTTTTAGCCGCTCCCTCTAAAGGTCGCTTTCTTAACAGCGTTATTAAATCTGAAGGGATGTTAATTATTTGCGACACAACCCTGCTGTAACGTACTTGTCGGGAAATTATAATGTCTTCTATAGTTTGAGGTATGCCACATCATACCCATCCAGAGAGGCTGTATGATTGCTTTACCTAGTATTGCTATCCAAGACAAGATCTACGAAAGTTCCGCATCTCTGGTGTATCGGGGCATCAGAGAAGAAGATGATCAGGCAATCGTCATTAAACTGCTCAAGCAGGATTATCCTTCTCCCCAGGAATTAACGCGTTACAGGCAGGAATATGCCATTACCCGGTCTCTGGATGTAGAAGGGGTAATTAGAGCATACAGCCAACAGGACTATCAGCGCACACTCGTCATTCTTCTAGAAGATTTTGGGGGGGAGTCCCTAGAGTATTGGATACAGCAGCGCCCAGAGACTTTCTGCCCCATGCCTGTATCTAATTTTCTTCCTCTTGCCATTAATCTCAGCAAAATTTTAGGCAGAATCCATGCTGCTAATATCATTCACAAGGATATTAATCCTGGTAACATCGTTCTCAATCCAAATACTGACGTTGTCAAAATCATCGACTTTGGGATTGCAACTCGATTCAGCCGCACCAATCCCACGTTTAAAAGTCCGCATATATTGGAAGGTACCCTCGCTTATCTCTCTCCAGAGCAGACCGGGCGGATGAATCGTTTGATCGATTATCGCACCGATTTTTACTCGCTCGGAGTGACATTCTACGAATTACTTACCGGACAAGTGCCGTTTCCGACAACGGATGTCCTTGAACTTGTCCACTGTCATCTTGCCAAACCCCCTATTCCACCGTATGAATTGAATGCTAAAATTCCCGAGCCAGTTTCAGATATTATCTTGAAATTGATGGCGAAGAATGTCGAGGATCGCTATCAAAGTGGTTGGGGTATCAAAGCGGATTTAGAGGATTGTGCTTATCAACTAGAAACAAGTGGTCAAATTAATCCCTTTCAACTAGGTCTGCAAGATGTTTCCGATCAATTGCAGATTCCACAAAAACTGTATTGTCGGGAGGAGGAACTCTCAAAATTATTAGAAGCGTTTGAAAGAGTAGCAGGGAGAGAGGACGCGCAGAGGAGGAGAGAGGGAGACGCGGAGAGAGACGATATTTGCGCGTCCCCGTATCTTCGTGTACCCACGTCTTGTGAAATGATGTTAATCTCCGGCTATGCTGGCGTGGGCAAATCAGCGTTAGTACAAGAACTTTATAAACCGATTACAGCAAGGCGCGGGTATTTTACCTCAGGTAAGTTTGACCAGTTGCAGAGTAACATCCCCTACAGTGCAATTGTGGATGCCTTAAGAAAACTGGTGCAGCAACTACTGTGCGAACCGGATAAGCAATTGCAACAGTGGCGATCACGCCTTTTAGAAGCTTTAGGAAGTAACGGGCAACTAATCATTGATGTCATCCCTGAAGTTGAGTTAATCATTGACAACCAGCCACCCATACCTGAAGTTGGGGCAACCCAAGCGCAAAATCGCTTTAATCGAGTCTTTCAGCAGTTTATTCGGGTATTTTGTGCTAAAGATCATCCGCTTGTCATCTTCCTAGATGATTTGCAGTGGATTGACTCCGCCACCATTCAGTTAATCAATCTGATGTTGCTCGATGAGCAAACCCAATCGCTGTTTCTGATTGGAGCCTATCGAGACAATGAAGTGAGTCCAACTCATCCATTAGCACTAGCGCTGGAGAGACTTCGGCAACAAGAAGCTGTGCTTGAGGAAATTGTCCTGGCGCCCTTAACCTTAGAACCACTGGCTCAGCTAATTGCCGAGACGTTGCATCAGGATACGAATACCGTTCGTCGCCTGGCTGAATTGGTGCTGCGTAAAACAGGGGGCAATCCCTTCTTTGTGGGTGAATTTTTGCAATTATTATACAGTGAAAATTTGCTGAGCTTTAATACGGAACACTTAAGCTGGCAGTGGAACATCGCTCAAATTGAGGCTCAGAATATCACTGACAATGTAGTGGAGTTACTGCTTTTCAAGTTGAAGAAACTGCCAGAAAACACTCAGCAGCTTCTTCAATTAGCCGCCTGCATCGGGGCTGAATTTGATTTGGAGACGTTAGCGCTCGTCTTTAAGCAGTCGCCTAAAATAGTTTCTCAGGATTTGCTAGCAGCCATCCAAGCTGGACTCATTCAACCTCCCTCTGAGTTAGACGAGAACTTGTTAGTTCAAGAGTATAAGTTCTTGCATGATCGCGTACAGCAAGCTGCCTATGCTCTAATCGATGAGTCACAGAAACAAGGGGTACATCTGCAAATCGGTCGCAATTTACTTGAAAAGACTTCGCTAGAGCAGCTAGCAGAGCGGTTGTTTGAAATTGTTGACCATCTGAATTATGGAACCGAGTTAATCAGTGAGCAATCTGAACGGAATGAGATTGTTAAACTGAATTTGCAAGCAGGTCAGAAAGCGCTGGCAGCGACGGCTTATGAAGCGGCTTTTAAGTATTTCAATACAGGTCTTAAACTCCTTGATATGGAGAGTTGGCAGCGTGAGTATGACCTGACTTTGGCATTGCACTCAGAGGCAGCAGAGGCAGCATACCTCAGTGGTTGCTTCGACGGAATGGAGCGGCTTGTAGAAGAAGTGCTCAACCGTGCAAAGACGGTGCTCGATAAAGTAAAAGCTTACGATAGCAGAATTCAAGCATGGCTGTCGCGGGGATATCCTAAAGAAGCACTTAAAACTGGCTTGGAAGTGCTGCAACTCTTGGGAATTAGTTTAGTGGAAGCTCCAAGTCAGTTAGATGTTCAAGCAGGGTTAGAGGAAACAGCCTCGCGATTCGCTGGGCGGGAAATCGAAGATTTGATTGATCTGCCAGAGATGACTGAACCTGTACCACTGGCAGCAATCTTTATTTTAGCAAGCACAGTGGGTGCGGCTTTTATGGTGTCACCCGCTCTGATGGTGCTGATTGTGTGCAAGATGGTGAATTTGTCGATCGCCAATGGAAACGCTATCTGGTCGCTTCTCGGTTATGCTACCTATGGCATGATGCTCTGTGGAGTTTTCCAAAACATTGAACTGGGCTATCGATTTGGCAAACTATCCTTAAGTTTAGCGGAAAGATTAAGTAACAAGAAAGGTAACTGCAAAGCATTGCTGGTGGTGGGTTTCCATATAATTCACTGGAAAGACCACCTTAAAGAGACGTTCCCCATTTTAGCTCATGGTTATCAAAGCGGTGTAGAAAGTGGAGACTTTGAATTTGCGGGTTATTGTGCATTCAGCCTATGTTATTGCCCCTTTTTTGCAGGACAAAAACTGACAGAACTGGAACAACAAACAGCGGTTTATCGTAAAGCTACCAGTCAAATTAGACGAGAGACTCCTTCCACTTGGCTAGCAATGTTGCAGCAGACGATCCTTAACCTGCGAGGTCAATCTGAAAACCCAAGTTGCTTAGTGGGTTGTATCTATGACGAAGAGCAAGCACTATCACAAGCGATCGCTGTCAAGGATGGAACTAGCCTTCACTACTTTTACTTAAATAAGCTGATTTTATGCTATCTGTTCGGGGAGTATGAACAAGCTGCAAAAACAGCTACTTTGGCAGAACAGTATCTAGGCACAGCTACAGCATTAATCTCTGTATCTCTATTTCATTTCTATGACTCCCTAATATTTCTGAGCTTGTTGGCGGATGCTTCAAACTCTGAAAAAGAAGCTTGGTTGAATCGCGTTAACGCTAACCAGGAGAAGATGCAGAAATGGGCACACCATGCTCCCATGAATTTTTTGCATAAATTTCAGTTAGTTGAGGCAGAGAAAGCGCGAGTTTTGGGTCAGTTATTTGAGGCAGAGGAGTTTTACGAACAAGCCATTCAAGGTGCTAAAGAAAATGAGTATCTTCAAGAAGAAGCCTTAGGCTATGAGTTAGCCGCTAAGCATTACTTGGCTCGTGGTCGAGAAAAGTTTGCTCAACTCTATATGAAAGAAGCCCATTACTGCTATGAACGATGGGGAGCAATGGCAAAGGTCAAAGATTTAGAGACCCGCTATCCTCCATTCTTTCCTCAGTCACAGAATATAACTTTCATACCAATCCGCACCACTTCTGGAACTACTTCTAATACTCCATATGTTGCTATCGATTTAGCAGCGGTGATAAAAGCATCTCAAGCAATTTCAAGTGAGATTGAACTAGAACAGTTACTTCGTTTTTTGATGCAGATTCTAATTGAAAATGCTGGGGCACAAACCGGATGTCTGCTTTTGGAAAATGCAGGAGAATGGACGATCAAAGCGGCTTGTGAATTCAGTGAGGATGCACAGGTTTGTGCGACACGAGTGCTGCAGTCGGCTCCGATAGCAAACCGCTTACCTGAATCGATTATTCAATATGTGATTCGGACTCATGAATCAGTCATTCTCAACGATGCTATTCGTGAAGGTAATTTTATCAATGATCCCTATATTCAACACCACCAGACTCAATCGGTCTTTTGTTTGCCGTTGCTCAATCAAAGCAATCTTGTTGGTGTGCTGTATCTAGAAAACCGATTAATAACTGGGGCATTCACAGTAGAACGATCGCAACTTCTAAATCTACTATCTACTCAGGCAGCAATTGCGATCAAAAATGCAAAATTGTACTCAGAGCAACGCGCAAGCAAAAGTCAGATGATGCAATTCTTAGAAGCGATTCCAGTGGGAATTGGCATAATCGATGCGGCGGGTCGCCCTTATTACGCAAATCAACGGGGTATCCAGCTAATGGGTAAAGCGATTGATCCTTCCGTACGACCCGATCAAATCGCTGAGGTTTATCAGTTCTATGTGGCCGGAACGAATCAAATTTATCCAACAGAGAGGCTGCCAGTCATCCGGGCGTTGAGCGGCGAACGTACCACGGTTGATGATGTAGATATCCGGCAGAACAATGCAACCATTCCAATTGAGGTATGGGGTACTCCTGTCTTTGATGAGCAGGGCAATGTAGTTTATGGGATTGTTGCGTTTGAGGACATCACTGAGCGCAGACAAGCTGAGCAATTATTAGCCGATTACAACCGCATCTTGGAGCAACAGGTTGCAGAACGGACAATAGCTTTACAGCAAAGTGAAGCAGAACTGCGCCATCGAGAACAGGAACTACGGTTAATCACCAACGCTCTACCGGCTTTAGTCGGCTATGTAAATGCCAATCGGTGCTATCAATTTATCAACCGTACCTATGAAGTCTGGTTCAACCGTAGCCGTGATGAAATTTTGGGCAACCCTGTTTGCCAACTTCTAGGTGAGGCGGTTTATCAACGGGTTGAGCCGTATATTAATCAGGTGTTTGAAGGGCAAACTGTACCCCTAGAAGCAGAAATCCTTTTTCCGATTGGCAAACGGTACATCAGCGCGACATTGATCCCTGATTTTGATGCCAATGCTCAGGTGAGAGGATTCTACAGTCTCATCACAGATATTAGTGATCGTAGACGCGCCGAACAAGCCTCGATTCTGGAAGAACGCAACCGCATGGCACGAGAAATTCACGATACGTTAGCGCAGGCTTTTACAGGCATTTTGCTCCATGTAGGATCTGTAACACAAATGCTGGTAGATGATTCGGGTTCTGCTCAGATATATCTGGAAAAGCTGGAAAAGATTGATGAATTAGCTCGAACCGGACTTGCTGAGGCTCGTCGTTCAGTGGTAGCGCTCCGTCCCCAGTTCTTAGAAGAGAGTACTTTACAGAGTGCTCTACATCGCCTCGTGACTCAAATGCGGTCAACTACCAAGACCACTTTAATCTACGAAAGCAAGGGTGTAATTTACTCCCTACCGACCGAAGTGGAAAATCACTTACTTCGCATTGGACAGGAAGCTTTAACAAATGCCATCAAATACGCCAATGCTAGTAAAATTCTGATTGAGCTAGTGTACGACGATGCTCAATGTCTTCTGCGCATTAAGGATGATGGACAGGGCTTTGGGGTTGGGAGCATTTCATCACTTGGTGGCTTTGGTTTGTTGGGAATGAGCGAGCGAGCAGAACAGATTGGCGCACACCTGGCGATTCAAAGCCAACCTGGGCAAGGGACAGAAATTATGGTCACTGTTAATCGGGAGCGAGAATCACCATGAGTCAACCCACTAAAATTCGAGTTCTGATTGTTGATGATCACTCCCTCGTTGCAGAAGGATTGGCAAACATCATTAACTATGATCCAGAAATGACAGTGGTTGCTCAAGCGGAGGATGGACAACAAGCGATCTACCGTTATCGTGAACACCAGCCTGATGTCACCCTCATGGATTTACGAATGCCGAGAATGGGAGGGGTTGAAGCCATTACTGCGATTTGTACTGAATTTAAGTCAGCTCGAATTATTGTGCTTACTACCTACGATGGCGATGAAGATATTTATCGAGGATTGCGAGTAGGTGCTCAGGGCTATCTGCTTAAAGATGCAAAACCAAATGAACTTTTAAATGCGATCCGCATCATTCATAGTGGTCAGCATTATGTTTCTCCGACCGTGGCAAGAAAACTGGTAGAACGGATGAACAACCCAGTACTCAGTGAACGAGAGCTAGAAGTGCTGCGTTTAATGGCGCAGGGATTGAGTAATCAAGACATCGGAACTGCTCTAAATATTGGTGAAAGTACTGTTAAATCGCATGTGACTCGTATTTTGAGCAAGCTGGGAGTTAATGATCGCACGCAAGCCGTCATTGTTGCTGTTAAACGTGGGTTTGTTAGTTTATAGGTTTCAATTTAGTTAAGGCTTGGATTCCGACTTTAGTCGGAGACAAGCTACTACTTTTGATGGATTACTTCATCCATCCTTATATTGTGCAAAATTATGGACTTTCAGTGGACGACATATAGGAATCAACTACCTATATTGAATTTATGCAAACGCTAACAGCATTTAGTTGTAGGGTTTAAGTTTGCTTGACAGGTCTGAAAGATGGCTGACGATCACGAGCATCATTCCTTGTTTGTCCCGCCTTTAATTCAGGATCACATTCAAGGTGTGCTAAGTGCCAGTGTTGTACTCATCATGTATGGAGATTATGAATGTTTTCAAAGTGCAAATGCCTATCGGTTGATTAAAGTTGCTCAACAGCAGTTAGGTCCTTCTTTCAAGGAGGATGTGTGTTTTATCTTTCGTCATTTTCCCCAGGTACAGATTCATCCTTATGCTCAACGGGCAGCGGAAGCAGCGGAAGCAGCAGCAATGCAAGGTCAGTTTTGGCAGATGCATGAGATGCTCTTTATCCATCAACAAACGTTAGAGAACGGATACCTTGTGGAATATGCGAATCATCTAGGACTTGACATTCCTCGATTTTTGCAAGATTTATCCAAAGGAGTTTATGTCGCTCACATCATTGCAGACATCCAAAGTGGATATCGAAGTGGAGTAGAAGCTACACCAGCTTTATTTGTTAATGAGATTCGTTATCGCGAACGTTGGACTATTAAGCAATTGATAGCAGCCATTGTGGCGGCAACTAATTAAGGTTTTTGATGTTTATCCCAACGAAGGTTTCCATGAAAAGTATTTCATGACTTTAACTTCAAATCAGATTGATTAGAAGTATCAGTTCGATTCACCCCACCCTTTGGTAGACCGAAGCTAAATTCACTTGAATGCTGAAAGTCCAGGAGGACATACATCAGAATATATTCACATTACAGTGCCGCTCAATCGGTGAATGATGCGATCTTTACCTGAAGCATATCAGGTCTAACTATTTCCGGCTCACTTCCTGCTGCTTTCCTCCAATATCGAACGATTAAGCCGCGTTTTAACTCAAAGAACTTGAGTGGTGTGCATTGGGCGATCACAGAAGAATGAAAACTAACCAATCTGAACATCAAATCCACCAACCTAAAGGAGATTAAGATGACCAGCAATCCTGTAAACAGCGAAAACATGAAACTCGAAGTTGTGGTATTGCCCGTTGCCGATGTCGATCGCTCCAAAGACTTCTATAAGACGTTGGGGTGGCGGTTAGATGCCGACTTTGTCGTCAGCGAGAACTTCCGAGTGGTGCAGTTCACCCCCCCTGGCTCGGAAGCCTCGATCATCTTCGGTCAAAGAACTTCGTCAGCCGCACCAGGTTCAGTTCAAGGTCTGTACCTCATCGTTTATGACATTGAGGCAGCCCGCGCAGAACTCGTTGATCGCGGTGTCGAGGTGAGTGAAGTGTTCCATGCCATTAATGGGGTCTTCCCCTATGCCGGAACCGAGGGACGGGTACCAGGTTCCGATCCGGAACGCCGCGACTATGCTTCCTATGCGTCGTTCAGTGATCCAGACGGTAACGGTTGGGTGCTTCAAGAGGTGAAGACGCGGCTTCCCGGACGGTAACAGGACATCAATTGCTTAAAGATATCAAAAGGAGCCAACAGTAAGAGGTTTTTCGCTCCTTTTAATCCTCACCATCAGTGCGACAATCACGAACTAATCGAAACAGCTAAAGCCAGCATACTAGACAACCCCTAAAACGAGGACACAAAGATGAAAACGCAGAAAGTATGGTTCATTACCGGAGCCTCCAGGGGCTTTGGGTTAGAAATTGCCAGAGCAGCCCTGGCAGCAGGCGACCAAGTCATAGCCACGGTTCGCAGCCAACCTGCACAACTCGCCACTACCCTACACAACCACCCGGATTTGTACGTTGTGCAGATGGATGTTACCCAGGAAGACCAGGTACAAGAGGCTGTCAAGCAAGGTATTGCCCGTTTCGACCGGGTTGATGTCTTAGTTAACAATGCCGGATATGGCATGGTCACTGCAATCGAAGAAGCCACGGATGCCGAAGTTCACAAACAGTATGATACCAACGTGTTTGGGTTACTGAACGTGACTCGTGCCGTGTTGCCCTACCTGCGCCAGCAGAAATCCGGGCACGTCATCAATATCTCGTCTTTGTTTGGCTACGATGCGGTTCCGGGCTGGGGATTGTACGGGTCCACTAAATTTGCGGTCGAAGGTCTCTCGAAAGGGCTAGCAGTGGAACTGGCACCGCTTGGTATCCATGTCACCTCGGTGGCTCCCGGTCTTTTTACGACAGACTTCCTAAGCACTGAATCCTATGTTGCCGCCAAGACCATCATCGCCGATTACCAAGGAACGGTAGGACTGGTGCGTAAAGGAGCCGATACGCTACACGGGCAACAGCCTGGTGATCCGAAAAAGTTTGCTCAGGTGATTATTCAACTCGCCAATACAGAACGTCCGCCGCTACATTTGCCCGTGGGGAAGGACACGATCGCGATGTACCAGAGCAACGCCGCAAAAATGGCACAGGAAATCGAAGCATGGCTGCCAGTCGCTACCAGCACCGACCATGACCAGCGCATCACGGCTTCGACCATAGCCTGACCTACAACATGCACACATTATTTCCAAAGGAGTTTTACATGAGCACTGAACAGAGAGTCGCTGTGATCACCGGCGCGTCGCAGGGCATCGGTGCAGCCCTTGTTAAGGCATACCGTGATCGCAACTATCGGGTGGTTGCGATCTCACGCTCAATTAAACCATCGGACGATGATGCAATTCTCGCAGTGTCAGGCGACATCGCTAATCGAAAAACTGCCGAGCGTGCGATCATCGAAGGCGTGACCCGATTTGGGCACATTGACACACTCATCAACAACGCTGGGATCTTCATCGCCAAGCCGTTTACCGAATACACCGAGGCAGACTACGTAGCGTATCTAGGCACCAACGTCACTGGCTTCTTTCACATGACACAACTCGCGATCGCTGAGATGGAGAAGCAGGGTAGCGGTCACGTTGTGCAGATCTCAACGAGTCTGGTTGATAACGCGATCGCTGGCGTACCCTCTGTGCTCGCATCGCTGACAAAGGGCGGACTGAATGCGGCAACCAAATCACTGGCAATCGAGTATGCCAAGCGCGGGATTCGGGTGAACGCAGTGGCGCTAGGTACCATCAAATCGCCGATGCATCCGGTTGAGACCCATGCCCAGCTCGATGCCCTGCACCCAATCGGACATATGGGTGAGATCTCTGACGTTATTGATGCCATCCTCTACCTGGAATCTGCCAACTTTGTAACGGGCGAAATCCTGCATGTCGATGGCGGTCAGAGTGCGGGGCAATGAACTACCCCGCCGCAAGCGGACGGGGTATCAGAATCAAAACAGAGTTAATTGCTCATTTCTGTGTAACTTGAGATAGTCGTGGCCTTGGTTTTTCACATAGTTCGCGCTCATCCCTTCGTCTCCATGTTTGCCAACTGTACTTGCAAAATAACCGTCGCTCCAAAACTCTCCACCCCATAACTTTTGTTTCACATGAGGGCACCGTTTGAATACAAGAGCGTGCGGTTAGGCTCTTCAGCATCGTCACCAGTTTCGTCACACTGTAAGTAGGCACTGACTGCACTAGAAAATGAACATGATCTTTGTCTACTCCAATTTCCACAAACTTGACCTCGTAGCGCTTCTCTATGTCTAAGCACACTTCTTTCAAAACCGCATCGACTTGTTCATCGAACACAGCCCGTCGATACTTCGCTCTTAACACCAAATGGTAAAGCAAAACCGTTACGTTATGGCTTTTGTGAATGTACTCACTCATGACCACATCTTACGCCACAAGCGGCGGGGAATTCACCCTTGGAAGATTAAAGGCATGATCTACGAATTACGCATTTATCACGCCATGCCCGGACGACTACCCGCGCTGCTGTCGCGCTTCCAGAACCACACCTTACAGATTTGGGAAAAGCATGGCATCCGTCAGGCTGGATTCTGGACAACGCTAATCGGCGAGAGCGAGAGTAACCAGCTCACCTACCTGCTTGCCTGGGACAGCGTGGCTGAGCGTGAGGAGCGCTGGAACGCATTCCTCGCCGACCCTGAATGGATCGCGACCAAAACCGAAAGCGAGAAGAACGGTCTACTCGTGCAGAACATCCGCAATGAGTTGCTGGCACCGACCGCCTTTTCCTCGGTGAAGTGAGTGGTGGGGCGAATGACGAGCAAGCTCATCAATCTAAAAAGAGAATGCGCCATTTTTTCTGCTCACTTACATCATCAGGTGAGAACCCAATCATGACACTGAACCCAGATTCAACTCAACACACCATTGCCGATATAGGCTTTTCTAATGCCTCTGCAAACCCGTATCAAGCGGTTAGCTGTAGTTTTTACGACGAGCTAGAAGCACTCGCTACCTTACATCGGATTTGTACGATCCGCTATCGCACAGAAACTGGTGCAGCAACCAGTATAGAGAGTAAAATTATCGACCTCTATACTGCCAACAAAAGCGAATTCCTGAAGTTGCAAGATGAAACTGAAATTCGCCTCGATCACTTGATTTCAGTAGATGGTAAGCCCACCCGCTTTACAAACGACTAAATAATCTCGTTGTCCATCAATGACAACCAAGGCATTGTTGTACTCTCTAGCAAGTTTCTGGAGGTTCCTATGCAACTGGCAAGGCACGTGGGAGATATTTATGTGGCCTAAGACGAAACTGATAGATCTACTCAAGATCACGCATCCAATCATTCAGGCTCCAATGGCTGGCGCTTCCACACCTGAATTAGTTGCGGCTGTTTCTAATGCAGGAGGTCTGGGTTCCTATGGCGGGGCAGCTACCCCACCAGCTAACCTTCGTTCCATTATCAGGCAAATTCGAGAGCTGACCGATCGACCCTTTGGAGTTAATTTGTTTGCCCCAGCCGTTGAAGCATATCAACTGACGCCTGAGCAGCAAACCCCGGTGTCTGAGCTATTCACAAAATGGCACAACGAATTAAACGCCGGACCTGTGCCTGAACCAATCCCAATACTCGGACCATTTGGAGATCAATTTGCTGTCCTGCTTGAGGAGAAGGTACCTGTTTTTAGTTTCCACTTTGGTCCTGCGCCGATTGAGGCAATTCGTGAGATCCACGAGATCGGCTCAATTGTATTAGCAACCGCCACGACCGTCCGTGAAGCAAAAGCGCTCGTCGAAGCAGGAGTCGATGTCATCATTGCTCAGGGATTTGAAGCCGGAGGTCATCGCGGCACCTTTGCCGTACCTTATGAACACGGATTGATTGGAACAGCTGCATTAGTGCCACAGATCGCTGATGCGGTATCGGTTCCGGTCGTGGCGGCGGGTGGAATTATGGATGCTCGTGGAATTGTTGCTGCGTTTGCACTGGGGGCAAGCGGGGTACAGATGGGAACCGCTTTTCTCACTTCCTCTGAGAACAATATCCCAGAAGTCTATCGGCAGGCGGTACTCCAGTCTAAGGATGAAGACACCGTGATTACTGAAGTATTTTCTGGCAAACCCGCTAGAGCCATCCGAAATCGGTTTATCCGTGAAATGGAAAATAACAGGGATAAGATATTGCCCTTCCCAGCTCAGATGGCTATAGGGCGAGTTTTATATCAGGCTTCTGCTCAACAATCAAATCCAGATTTTGTCAGTATGTGGGCAGGACAGGGAGCCGCATTAGCTGAAGCTCTCTCAGCACGTGATCTGATCGAAAAGATGGTGCAAGAATTTCAATCCATCACTGCTTCTTTACAACTCAATTAATCAGTTAACAGTTCAGACCAAAGTTTATCTCTACAACCGTTTGCGATAACCGCCAATTACGTTTAAAAGCGAGATAGGCATGATGAAGACGAATTTTGAGAACATGTCCTTTGAGGATGAACATGAGAACTATCAACATGAAACTGATGACCGCGATAGTTTCGCTGAACGTGGCCGCAGCAACCAGCGCCAGCTCACCTCTGAGCTAAGGAACCAGTACGATTTTATTGTTTGCGGATCTGGATCGTCTGGCTCTGTGGTTGCCTGCAGACTGGCCGAGAATCCTGATGTTAGCGTGCTGCTGCTAGAAGCTGGAGGCAGCGATGATGTGCCCAGTGTTATAGAAGCAAATCAATGGCCGCTGAACCTTGGCAGCGATCACGACTGGAGCTTCCAGGGTCAGCCGAATCGACATGTGAACGGTCCTTCAATTCCGTTCTCGATGGGCAAGGTCCTTGGCGGTGGATCGAGCATCAACATCATGGTTTGGGCCCGCGGACACCAGCAGGATTGGGACTTCTTCGCCGCCGAAGCCAACGATCCGGCCTGGAGTTATGAATCCGTCTTGCAGATTTATCGCCGCCTGGAAGATTGGCATGGTGCGCCGGACCCAATGTATCGTGGCACGGGAGGTCCAGTATTTGTCCAGCCCGCGCCGAATCCAAACCCGATCGCACCCGCAACGGTCGAAGCAGCGCGATCGGTCGGGATTCCGACGTTTGAAAATCCGAACGGACGCATGATGGAAGCGGCGAAGAGCGCGTCTATCAGCGATGTGCGAGTCCGCGATGGCAAGCGCCAATCGATATTCCGCTCCTACGTCTACCCGTATATGGATCGACCAAACCTGACGGTTCTCAGTCATACACTGGTTACACGACTAACGTTCCAGGGCAAGCGGGTCACTGGCGTGGAGATCGCTTATCGGGACGCGATCTATCGCATTGGTGCGGCAGTCGAAGTCGTGCTATCGCTGGGTGCCATTCATACGCCGAAAGTGCTGATGCAGTCGGGTATTGGTGATGCGGCAGACTTGCGGCGATTTGGAATTCCTGTCATGCAGCACCTTCCTGGTGTGGGACAGAATTTTCAGGACCACGTTGCATTTGATTGTGTTTGGGAATATGAGACCGCTCTCGAACCCAGAAACAACTTCTCCGAGGCAATCTTTTTCTCGACGAGCCAGTCCGGGCTGGACAGTCCAGATTTATTTGCCTGTCAGGCTGAGGTGCCAAAAACCACTGCTGAGAATGCCGCCCGGTTCGGGCTGCCTGATGCAGGCTGGACGTTATTTGGGGCGCTCTCTCACCCCAAAAGCCGAGGACGTTTGCGCCTGACAGGAGCCGACCCATCCGACCCGATTCTAATTGATGCCAACACGCTGTCTGATCCGGAGGATCTCAAAACCGCGATCGCCTGTGTCGAACTCTGCCGCGAAATTGGTAATTCCGCTCCGCTGCGTCCGTTTGCCAAGCGTGAAGTCATGCCCGGTAATTTGAAAGGATCTGAACTCGAACGCTTTATTCGAGATGCGGCGACGAGTTTCTGGCACGAAACCTGCACCGCAAAGATGGGTCGAGATGCCATGTCAGTAGTAGATAGCAACCTGAGAGTTTATGGAATCGACAATCTCCGGATCGCGGATGGCTCGATTATGCCGCGCATCACGACCGCTAACACGATGGCTCCCTGCGTAGTCATTGGGGAGCGGGCAGCGGAAATTTTACATCTCGAACATCAGTTGCAAACAACCGCAAAAACGGTTTCAGTCGTGCAATAAAATCACCGCGCTTTTCATTGACAGACGCCCATCTACGTTGCGGTTTAACTCAACGAACTTGTGTGGTGTGGGGGGCGAAGAATGAAAAGCAACCAACTTCATCAAACTTACCAACCAAAAGGAGATCAAGATGAATAGCAACCGTCCAAACATGAAACTCGAAGTTGTGGTGTTCACCGTTTCCGACGTTGATCGCACAAAGGCATTCTACGAGAAGCTCGGCTGGCGACTCGATATCGACCTCGCGGCGGGCGGCTACCGCAACGTGCATGTGACGCCACCCCACTCAGATGCCTCGATCATTTTCGGCAAGGGAGTCACTCCAGCCAATTCTGGCTCGGTGCAAAACCTGGTCCTTGCCGTTGACGACCTCGACGCTGCCCGCAAAGACTTGCTCGATCGTGGTGTCAACGTCAGCGAAATCTTCCACTACGCTGGCGGTCCCTTCAACAACGCCGTGGAAAACCCGCGCGTCAGCGGTCGTGACCCGGAAGGTCGTTCCTACTTCTCATTTGCCTCGTTCGAAGATCCGGACGGCAACCTCTGGTTGCTCCAGGAAATCACAACGCGGCTTCCCGGTCGCCTGTGGGACTCTCCCCAAGCAGACGTTGCAACCTTGGCAACCCTTCTGCGTGAGACGGCAGAACACCACGACTCCTATGAGAAGACGCACGGCGAGCATAACTGGTGGGACTGGTACGCGCCCTATCTGAGTACACGTCAGAACGGTAGCAGTCCGGAAGAGTCCGCCGCCGCCGCTGACCGTTACATGGAGACGATTTTGCCTGTCCTTGCCAAATGATGCGGTTAGATTAGCACCCGCCAGGGCGGGTTCTGGACAACTCCACAACTCGCCCCTCTATTACATCTGAGTTATGCGGATAGACAATACGCAACTTCAGTTCAATCCAACTAAGAAAGATCAATGTTTGACAAAATTAACTATCACCGCCGCCGTTTTCTGGGGATTGCGGGCATGGTGATCGCGGCTACACAGCTCGGTCGATTCGGTTCTGCCAATGCCCAATCGAGCCAAACAAAACCCGAGACCACCACGACTCAACCCGGAACCGCGCAGACCATCGACCCAACCGCGATTCGCCCCTTTCGCATCAACATGCCGGAAAAGGCACTCGTCGATCTCCGTCGCCGCATCATAGCAACGCAATGGCCTGAAAAGGAGACTGTCACTGACCTGTCGCAGGGACTACCGCTCGCGACGATGCAAAAACTCGCGCGCTATTGGGCAACCGATTACGATTGGCGCAAGGTCGAGACGAAACTGAACGCCTTGCCGCACTTCATCACTGCGATCAATGGGTTAGATATTCATTTCATCCACGTTCGATCGAAGCATGAGAACGCGTTGCCACTGATCGTCACGCACGGTTGGCCTGGCTCAATCATCGAGCAGCTAAAGATCATCGATCCACTGACTAATCCCACGGCACATGGTGGAAGCGCATCGGATGCTTTTCATGTGGTGATCCCGTCGATGCCAGGTTACGGCTTCTCCGGCAAGCCAACCACGATGGGCTGGGGTCCTGAGCGCATGGGTCGAGCCTGGGACGTGTTGATGAAGCGTCTCGGTTACACCCGCTACGTTGCTCAAGGTGGCGACTGGGGTGCGTTTGTCGTTGACCAAATGGGCTTGCAGGCTCCCGCGGGATTGCTTGCCATCCACACTAATATGCCTGCCACCGTTCCAGAGGATGTCGATAGGGCGCTCCAAACAGGTAGCCCAGCGCCCTCTAGTCTCTCAGATGAAGAACGGTGTGCCTATAAGCAGCTGGTCAGAACGTTCAAGCAAGTTGACTACGCCAAGCTGATGGCGTCACGCCCGCAGACCTTGTACGGCATTGCGGATTCACCCGTCGGACTCGCTGCCTGGCTTCTGGACCACAATGATGGTGGCGGTCAACCAGCGGCGGCAGTCGTCGAGGCTCTGAATCGGACGACCAGCGCTACGGGCGAACTGACGCGCGACGAGCTCCTTGACAACATCACGCTCTACTGGCTGACCAACACAGGGGTCTCTGCATCCCGTCTTTATTGGGAATACAAAGGCGGCTTTTTCAACACCAAGGGCGTCTCCATTCCAGTAGCGGTGAGCGTCTTCCCCGGTGAGCAATATGAGGCTCCGCGAAGCTGGACCGAGCGGGCGTATCCCAAGCTCATTTATTACAACCAGCTTGACAAAGGTGGACACTTCGCAGCCTGGGAGCAGCCAATGATTTTTGCTCAGGAACTTAGGGCGGGATTCCGATCGCTGCGTTAATTATGAAAAATATCCTTATCAGTGCAAGTGTCGAGGCTCTCTAATTCCACTGGACCTATCCGAACGCAACGACAGGGAGGTCAGTGCATGTTAAAAAAAATCAATCATAATCGCCGCTACTTTTTAACAACCATGCTTAAAACTATTGCTGCCACTCAGCTTGGCACGATCGGCTGCACCACACAGCATGCTACGTCAGCAACGGCTGAGTTACCGATTGAAGGCGACCTGCCTTCTCTTGGCGGTGCGACGACATGGCTCAATTCGCAACCATTAACCGTTGACGAACTGCGCGGAAAAGCCGTACTCATCAACTTCTGCACTTATACCTGCATCAATTGGCTGCGCCAACTCCCTTATGTGCGTGCGTGGAGTGAGAAGTATCAGGATCAGGGACTCGTAGTCATCGGCGTACATACACCGGAGTTTGAGTTCGAGAAGAATATTGATAATGTCCGCCGAGCGTTGACGGATATGAAAATTGACTATCCGATCGCCGTAGATAACGATTATGCAGTATGGCGCGCCTTTGGGAACCATTATTGGCCCGCCCTCTATTTTGTAGATACGCAAGGGACCATTCGTCATCACCAATTCGGCGAGGGCGATTACGAGCGATCAGAACAGGTCATTCAGCAGCTCCTATCTGAGGCTGGAACTAACCGTGTGGCTCAGGAAATAGCTGAAGTCGAGGCTCGCGGTTTTGAAGTTGCCGCCGATTGGAACAGTCTCCGATCGCCTGAAAACTACCTCGGTGCCGACAGAACGCAGAATTTTGCGTCTCCCGGTGCGGTATTAAACAAGCCTCACTCCTACGCCGTCCCTGCACAATTGAGACTTAATCAATGGGCACTTTCAGGCGATTGGACGATAGGCAGACAAGCCATTGCACTAAACCAGTCCGGCGGGCGGATCGTGTACCGTTTCCATGCCCGTGACCTTCATCTCGTTATGGGTCCGACCGAGCGAGGAACATCTGTGCGGTTTCGCGTGCTCGTAAACGGGCAGCCAGCAGTCGCGGTTCGCGGACTTGACGTTGATGAGCAAGGCGAAGGCATAGTGACCGAACAGCGGTTGTACCAACTGATCCGACAGCCACAGCCCATCCGCGATCGCCAGTTCGAGATCGAGTTTCTGGATTCCGGGGTGGAAGCGTTTGCGTTCACCTTCGGTTGATCACGCAAACAGATACGTCTTCAACGAGCGACAAGAAGGTAAATGATATGACGATGAAATTCACGCAGGACAGCCCAATTCTCGTGACTGGAGCGGCTGGCGATATCGGCGCGATCGGTCGCAACCTCACTGCAATGCTGCTCGCCAAAGGGCATCAAGTACGTGCCTTGGTCCGGCGGGAAGATGAACGCGCTGAAGCTCTACGCCAACTCGGAGCTGAAGTAGTGCAGGGAGATCTGACCGATTTAGACTTAATGCACCGGGCGATCGCAGGTATTAAGCGCATCTATTTCAGCATGTCGGTCTCGGCGGTTTATCTCGAAGCTACGGTTAACACTGCTGCGGTGGCGAAGCATCACGGGGTTGAGGCTTTCGTGAATATGTCGCAGATGACGGTGACGCAGATGAGCATCACCGAAACCACTGATAGCCCACAGCACAAGCTGCACTGGCTGGCAGAACAGGCGTTGGCGTGGTCTGGGTTGCCAGTCGTCACGGTGCGGTCAACGGTCTTCCTCGAAGGCTTCTTTCTGCGTCTCGCTGCTGCTAGCATCCGGGATAACGACGAACTAGCGCTGCCACTGGGTAACGGCAAAACCTCGCCGATTTCGGCGGTTGATGTAGCACGTGCCGTTTCCGTGATCCTTGACGACCCTGCCCTGCACATTGGTCATGTTTACAATCTGACCGGATTTGAGTCAACCGATTTAGACCACTACGCCCGCGTCTTTTCTGAGGCACTCGGTCGAACGATCCGCTATCGTAACGTGCCGCTCTCCGAATGGACTGATACGTTGCGTGAGTTTGGAGTGCCAACACACCTCGTCAACCACCTCGCGGTAATGGCCGAACTTCACGTGCAGGGGCGGTATGACCGCATGACGGATGACCTGTTTCAGCTCACTAGAAAGATGCCGACGAGTATGTATGACTTCGTAAAATTGCACGCTGCTGAATTCACACCGAGTAAAGTCACGGCTTGAGGGGCAGTCCGCTACAGCAAGTTAAGTAAACCCCCATCGGAAAAGATTAATGTCTGAAAAAATCAACCGTCAGCGTCGCCGCTTTTTGGGTATTGCAGCTATGACTGTTGCGACTACGCAGCTAGATCGATTCAGTTCTGCGATCGCCCAATTGAGCCAAACAAAACCAGCCGTTCTGCCCATGATGAGGTCGGGGACAAACACGTCATTCGGCCCCTTGAGGCAGATCCATACTGGTGTCTTGAATGTTAGATACGCTGAGGTTGGTCCAACGAATGGTCGTCCGGTTATCCTTCTGCACGGATGGCCCTACGACATTCACAGCTATGTCGATGTCGCTCCTTTGTTAGCGTCAGCGGGGTACCGAGTGATCGTCCCGTATCTGCGTGGCTATGGTACAACGCGCTTTCTTTCGAGTGAGACACCTCGAAATGGGCAGCAGTCAGTGATCGCAGTCGATATCATCGCTTTCATGGATGCACTCAAGATCGAGCAGGCGATCATCGGCGGGTTTGATTGGGGAGCGCGAACCGCTAACATCATGGCGGCACTCTGGCCCAAACGCTGTAAGGCACTTGTTTCTGTGAGTGGCTATTTGATTGGCAACCCTGAAGTCAACCAGATGCCGCTGCTGCCGCAAGCCGAACTTCAATGGTGGTATCAATTTTATTTCGCAACAGAGCGGGGGCGGGCGGGCTACGAAAAATACAGACATGACTTTAATAAGCTAATCTGGAAGCTTGCTTCGCCACAATGGCAATTCGATGACGTGACATTTGATCGCAGCGCCGAGTCCTTTGATAACCCAGATCACGTTCAAATTGTCATCCATAACTATCGCTGGCGACTCGGTCTGGCTGAAGGTGAGTCGAAGTATGACGAGCTTGAGAAGCAACTCGCCGCATTCCCCGCGATCACCGTACCTACCATCACGCTGGAGAGTGATGCCAACGGTGCGCCACACCCAGATCCCAGTTCCTACGCCAAGAAATTCTCAGGCAAATATTCGCACCGCACGATCAAAGGTGGCATCGGGCACAACCTGCCGCAAGAAGCGCCACGGGAGTTTGCTAAAGCTGTGGTCGAAGTTGACGGTTACTGATCATGTTTGAGCTGAGTCGTGGAACGAACAATTTGCAGCAAAGAGAAACCAGCATGACCAAACTGAAAAAAGTACGTTACAAAACCAAAGCCCGCACCTTAGGTGCCTTCTTGCTCGCGCGATTCCTCGTCGGGTTCCTAGTAGCAACGGTATTTCTGGCACTGCCCGTTCGTCTGCTGGCGCTGCAACCCGTCCAGGCCAGTGCACAAGCTCAGATTGTGGACAAGGCGAGCGCAGACAAAGCCATCCGCCCCTTCGGCATCCACGTCCCACAGGAGGCGATCATTGATCTCCGCAAGCGCATCGCGGCAACCCGCTGGCCTGACCAGGAGACTGTTGCTGACCAGTCCCAGGGTGTGCAACTGGCGACAATGAAGGATCTCGTCCGTTATTGGGGGACAAAGTACGACTGGCGGAAAGCCGAGGCGAAGCTGAATGCCTTACCGCAGTTCGTCACGAACATTGACGGACTGGACATTCACTTTATCCACGTCCGCTCCAAAAATCCGAACGCTTTGCCGTTGCTCGTCACACACGGTTGGCCCGGATCGGTGATTGAACAACTAAAGATCATCGATCCGCTGACCGACCCGATGGCCTATGGCGGACGCGCTGAAGACTCATTCGATGTTGTGATTCCATCGATTCCAGGTTATGGTTTCTCCGAGCGCCCCAAAGATATCGGCTGGGACCCTGAGCGCATCGCGCGAGCCTGGGCGGAGCTGATGAAGCGCCTCGAATACACCCGCTACGTTGCTCAGGGCGGCGACTGGGGGTCTCCCATTTCTAGCGCGATGGCGCGCCAGGCACCGACAGAATTACTCGGCATCCACATCAACTTGCCAGCGGCGATACCGCCCGACATAGCCTTAGTGCTCGCCAGCGGCAGTCCCGCGCCACCAGGACTCTCTCAGAAGGAACGCGCGGCATTCGACTCACTCGATACGTTCAATAAGAAGGACCGAGCCTACGCTTTGATCATGGGCACGCGGCCGCAGACGATCGGGTATGGTCTGATGGACTCGCCAGTTGGACTCGCAGCTTGGCTACTTGGGCATCCAGGCTTCGCCCAGTGGACAACCAGCAGCAATTCCGAAAAGTCCCCCACAAAAGACGAGGTGCTGGACGACATTACGCTGTACTGGTTGACGAACAGCGCAGTCTCGTCAGCTCAGTTGTATTGGGAGAACAAAGCTAGCCTCTTGAATGCGATCGCGCAGAAGACCGACGAAATCTCGCTCCCGGTGGCCATCACGGTATTTCCAGGGGAGATCTATCGAGCTCCAGAGACGTGGGCTCGGCGCGCCTACCGCAACTTGAGCTACTTCCATGAGGTTGATAAAGGTGGACACTTCGCGGCATGGGAGCAGCCGCAACTCTTCTCGGAGGAGCTCCGTGCCGCCTTCAGGTCACTGCGTTAGCGATCGTGGCTCTGGATCAATCAAGGCATTCCTAACTCTGAGTTGAAACTCTCTGAAGTAGCGATTGGCGGCAGACATCTCATATTCATTGGAAATCCAGAAACGTTCATTAATCGGAGCAATCTCATGACACAATCTTTCTGGCTTTTTGGTTCTCGCCTCAATATCATTGCCGATCACATAACCACTGGAGGTCAGTATGATCTGATCGAAGGCTACTCCCCACCTAGTACACAAACACCTCTCCATCGTCACACACGCTATTCGGAACAACTCTATGTGCTAGAAGGAGAATTCACGATCTGGGCAGGTGAAAACAAGTTTGTACTCAGTGCTGGTGAAAGCTTTTTGATTTCTCCTTGCACACCACATGTGATCGGCGTATTCAGCGATCAATCTGCTCGTGGATTAGTGATTGCTGCGCCCAGTAGCTTTGCTCGGCTAATTGCAGCAGTCGGCACACTTGATGAAACAACAGCACCGGATATGGCACTATTTGAACGTATTTCTGCCGAGATTGGTGATGAAATTTTGGGTCTACCCGGAGCCTTCCCCGCAGCACAAGGTGTAGGAATATAGCTTCTGCGCCTCAAGTGGATGTCAATCAAATAAAAATTGTAACTGAAATAGAATTTAACGAAATTTGGCAGCATTTACGCACTGCAATTGCTCACTTATCTACAGAGGTAGTTATGGAAACAGCAGATGTCATTGTGATTGGCAGTGGTCAGGGTGGAGTTCCACTCGCGGCTGACTTTGCCAAAGCAGAAAAGAACGTCGTTTTATTTGAGCGCGATGCTTTGGGTGGTAGTTGCATCAACTATGGCTGTACACCTTCTAAAGCCTTTTTAGCTGCTGCCCATGCCGCAGGTCGCGCTCGACTAGCTGCAAAGCTCGGCATACACGCGCAAGTTGAAGTCGATTTTCCAGCGGTGATGGAGCGAACGCGCAGCATTCGTAGCCAGTTTAATCAGGGCACTAAACGTCGATTAGACAGTTCCGGGGTTCGAGTTGTCTGTGCTGAAGCTGCTTTTACCGGAGAGCGAACAGTCAGCGGTGGTGGGGTGACGGTGCAGGCTCCGATCGTCGTCATTAACACAGGCACATCCTCTACCATTCCTGATATTCCTGGATTAGCAGAAACGCCCTATCTCACCAACCGAAATTTCTTTGATTTGCAGCAGATGCCATCCCGATTGCTTGTAGTCGGCGGGGGCTATATTGCCCTGGAGTTAGGGCAGGGGATGGCACGTCTAGGGAGCCAAACTAAATTGATTGTGCGGAGTGATCGCTTACTGGCTCAAGAAGAATCCGATGTCAGTGCTGTGCTTTTGGATGCATTCAAGCAAGACGGAATTGGACTGCATTTGAACACGATGGTTAAGGAGGTTGCTTATACCAACGGTGTGTTTACCCTAACGCTGGACAATGGTGAAGTAATAGATGGAGAAGCCTTGCTGATTGCAACTGGACGCAAACCAAATACTGGAGCATTAAATTCTGCGGTGACAGGCGTTGAATTAGATGCACAGGGTTTTATTAAAATCGATGATCAGTTTCAGACGACTTGCCCTGGGATTTATGCGATCGGAGACGTTGCCAAGCAACCTGCGTTTACCCATGTTTCCTGGGAGGACTACCGTCGCTTGAAAGCGATTCTGTGCTGCGAACAGCGAACCCGCAATGATCGCGTGTTAGGTTATGCAGTCTATACAGATCCGCAAGTGGGTCGAGTGGGAATGACGCTAGAGCAGGCTCAGGAACAGAGTATTGCTGCCCGTGAAGTTACCCTACCAATGGCACATATCGCCCGTAGCATTGAGTGGGGGCACGATCTGGGTTTCTACCGCATGGTCATCGACACCCAGACAAATTTGATTTTAGGCGCAACGCTGGTCGGATACGAAGCGGCGGAACTGGTACATGTCTTTTTATCGCTAATGGAAGCGAAAGCAACGTGGCAACTCCTCGAACAATCAGTTCACATTCACCCAACCTACGGCGAGGCATTGCCTAGCCTGGCAAGACTGCTGATTGGAGAGGATATGCCAACCTGTCCTAATATGTAAGCGAGGAGCAACCCCTAACGACTAACTTGAATGTAGGCGAGCGCGCATATATTTCAGCTATGTATAAACATCGGTGGTGTTTTAGATCTGGTGTTTAGCTCTCAAAGTAATAAGCCAAATTCATAGCGGTTAATGAACAAGCCAATTACTATGTCGTGCATCTCGTGTGTCTTAGAAAAGCAAATTGTCTTACCCACCAATCTTTTGATTCGCGTTCTCAGTCTTAAATGTTTCTGCTCAATCCTCTGAGTCTTTTGCTTACCTATCTCGTAGCGTTCTGCTGGTAGATGTCGTTCATAAGCACCCCAACCATCCGTATAAGCTAATCGTAATTCATTTTTCTTGAGGAAAAGCTTTGCTGCAAGGGCTTCAGCGCCAGTTTAATGCAACTTGGATGCACATTAGGGTGGTGTTCTCAATCTGTTATTTAACTTTAGATTGCTAGGCCAAACTCGTAACGGTTAATGAATAAGCCAATGACTAGATCGTGCATCTCTTCTATTTTGGAAAAGCAGATTGTCTTCCTGGCTAATCGCTTAATCCTCGTCCTTAAGTTTAGATGCTTACGCTCAATTCTCTGTGTCTTTCTCTTACTAACTTCATGCTGGGATTCTGGTAAGTTGCGCTTCCTAGCTCCCCAACCATCTGTACAATATCTCTTAATACCAAATGGCTCTAGCAGTTCTTTCAGCTTGAGAAAAACCTCATCTCTTCGTCTGCCGAAAACGTACGCTAGAACCAGTCCTGTACTGCGGTCAATTCCGTGCCACAGCCAGCGCGGATTTTTCTTATTACCTACAAAACTCCACATATAATCTAACTCGGATGACTCAATGCTTACATCAGTCTCCTCTTCTACTTCCTCTTCCTCTGCAACCTGGTGAATTTCTACTTCTACCTGCGGGAGCTGGGAGCGTTGCTAGCAATTTCTGATTAACCACTTGCAGGTGAGGCTTCTTTTTCTTTAATTCTCGAATTACCGTGGAGGGACTGACATGAAGCACTCGCGCGATATCTCTAACTCCACTGCCATTGAGGCTCATCTCCACAATTTGGTGTTTGACGCTTCGCTTTCGTCCCGGATGACTGTTGTCGAGAATGAAGGTGCGCCGTAGACATTCAGAATTGTTACAGTAGTAGCGCTTTTTGCCTTCAGCAGACTTGCCATGTTTAGAGACATCAGTAGAGTGACAATCAGGACATTGAACAGCGAGCCAAACAGTCATGTAACCTCATAGAACGCTCAATCTCTTTTTTAGCATTTTGTCTCCCTTGCTAACAAAGCTTCTACAGATTGAGAACACGACCAGGGAAAAGAAGAAGGTTAAAAACCTGAGAAATAAATCCCGACAAACCATAGCCAATAGACAAGACCACCGATGTCCAATGTGTGGTGAATCCCTGTACAACGGGGAAGAACTACACTTGCATCACGTCAAACCCAAAAGTGAGGGAGGTAAGGACACATACAATAACCTTCGCCTACTCCACTTACAGCAATTTGAGATCAAACCAACTACAAAAAGAGCTATCTAATAGGCTCAAAGAAAAGCCCACAATGATTAAACCAATTGAGAGCATTTTCATCCGTAATCGCATTTACAGCCATAGTAATTGCTTGATCGAGGGCATCAGGGGTACGGGCTTTAGTAGAACGAAGAATTTCTTTTAACTTAGACCAACATAATTCTATGGGAGATAAATCAGGGGAGTATGGAGGTAAAAACTTCACCTTAGCGCCAACCGATTCAATCAGAGCAATGGCAGTTTCAGCATAATGTACAGGTAAATTATCCATAGCTACAATTGCACCCTCCCACAATTTGGGTAGTAAGATTTCTGCCAGGAAGACTAAAAAACTAGCGGTGTTGAGGCTACCAGGAAAAGTCATAGTAGCAATCAAACCTTCATCACTCCGAAGCGCCAATTAAAGTAATATTTTTGCCTTTATTATGAGGGCGCTCTGCGTAAACTCTTCCTCCACCTTCACCTCTACCATAGAGTCTTGTTAAGGCAAGATTTATACCTGTCTCATCAATAAATACTAAGTTTTTGACATCAATAGTATCTAGCCAACGCCGAAATTCATCGCGCAATTTTTTTACCCGTTCACTAAAGAGCTCAGTAGCAACTAAAGTTTTTTTTTCGTTTTAATTTTAAGCGATTCAGAGTACGAGACAAACTTGATATGCTTACTTCTATGCCTTTGCGCTCTTTGATTACTTCTTGAATTTCTCGTAAATATAGAACCCATTTGGGATCTATTCATTAGCCAGCCGCTTGAGCATGAGTCGGATGAAGCAAAGATTGAGTTTGGCTGTGGCATTAGTAAGCGTTCGTTCAAAGTTTTTGACCAAACTTTTACAGCGTTCCATCCAGGAATTTGACCGCTCGCTTCCCCCAACGGGTTGCCACTGGGACAAATCCAAATTGACCTTGCTTGGGCTGCTTTTTCGGCTTTGGATGGCTTGGGTGCAAGTTCAAAGCGGATCTTGGTCATGATTTGAGGATAGACCTTTTGTAGTTCGGCCGTGAGTCAGGGCAAACGCATCTAAATTCTGAATGCCTTATGCAGTAAGGATTTCAAGGAGCGATAACCATAAACACTAAATGCCTAAAACCCTTGCCCAGTCTGCCTTTCAAAAATAAGATGCGTTTGCCCTGGGTTGTGATTACCTTACTCCATCCCAGCAAAAGATGTTAAATGGGTTCTATAGAACCTATTTGGGATCTCTGGAGAGAAGATAAGATCAGGAGGAAACTTTGTACGCTAGCCAATGCCATACTCTAGTAGCCTCAGTGACAAAGAGTGGGAAATCATTGAGCCATTGTTGCCCAACAAGAAGAAGACCAGACCGCCTCGTTGGAGCAAACGACAAATCCTCGACGGCATCTTCTATCAACTGAAGAATGGTTGCAATTGGTGCGACCTACCTAAAGACTTGCCGCCTTACTCAACAGTATTTTGGCATTATAAGCAGTGGCGCTCAGATGGAGTTCTAGAGCAGATTATGACTACCTTGCATTCAAGGGCAGGGATAATTCGTTGACTAAGGAAATATTAGAATGATTAAAACAAACAAGGGTGGGAAACAGAAATGGGGGCGAACTTAATTACTTCACTTCAGGAAATTAGAGATTTCCGCGCATCTCGTGGTAGACGTTATCCAATGCAGGTTGATTTTGCTATTAATTGTGATGGGAACTATCAGTGGATGCCGAAGTTACTATGCACTCGAAGACTTTGGGGCGCGACACTACAGGGCAGTCAGCGAGCAACTAGGATTAGAAGTAACTCGCCTGCCATCGGATACTACTTTTCGTCGCATCTTACAGAAGCTCGATTTTCAAACTTTGGCTATTCAGTTTGAGCAATGGGTTAACAGTACATTCACTCTCGAAACTGGTGAGTGGGTGGCGATAGACGGCGCATTGCATTAAAGGAACGGTGAAAGAACCGGGGAGCGCTTACCAGAACTTTGTTTCTTTAGTCTCCGTCTATAGCCCTGTTGTGTCACTTTAGGCAGAGGAAAAATAAAATTCAGGGTGAGTTAGGAAGATAAAAATTGGGGAAGTGAGCCTATAAACGATGGCTTGAAGCTTAGAAAAACCCAAAGACAGTTGAGGA